>JAPOKD010000108.1 GCA_029977825.1 Planctomycetota bacterium
TGCATTTACTTTGACAGTCTTTCGAGTTGTCGTGACAAATTCACCGGTCACCTCCTGACCGGGCGTTAGGGTATTTTCCTGAAGATAAGCATCTGGCTTGCCAAGCAAGAAACGCGGAAGAAACTTTCGAATCAACCAGTAACCAAATACCGGTACTGCGATCAGCGAGCCGAAAACCGCAATGTCAAACCAATCGGCACGCAACAAGAGCGGCCCCAAAAAGAATGCGAAAACGCCCAACCCGATCGCTGCAGGAAAAAGTGATTTTTTTTCACGTTGACGGACTTCTGCCTCGTGCCCACTGGGCAACTGCGTCGCTTGCAGCATGAACGGTGTCGCTGTTTTGGGGTCAAATGCCCACGGTATTTTTGCCCTCGCCTCGACATAATGATCAATTGAAAGAAATCGCCCATGATAAGTCGATGGCCAATCCCCGGCAGGTACGGAGAATCGATACTCATATTTCGCTCCCTCATTCCATTGACCTGAAAATACCGTAGCATCATGAGAATCGCCGGTGGTCACGTTTCCACGACCATGTGTTTTCCATCCCGTTGAAAGCACCAATCCCGAGCATTTGACAGCCGAATCGACTTTGACATGCACGGTACCCTCGACTTTCTCTCCACCTAGATACACTCGGTTCGGTTCATCAAGTTTTATTGACAAATCACATTTCGCCATCGCCACCACCCTCCAAGCTTTTTTGAAACCGCAAGTACAAGCTGTTCTCTATTCCCCGAATGTCACTGCCAAATTCTGCCACCAATGACTCAGCGTCTTCCATCGAAAGTACCGGAATGTCACCACTGTGTAATCGTGATGCCTCAATTCTCCGATTCAATAATTCGCAGATTAGCTTTGGGCTGTTTCCCTTGCCAATATGCTCCGTGTGAACACGATACCCGTGCTTGCGCAACGACCTGCCCAAGTCCTTGTGAGTAGCGAACACCAACGGACATTTGCTTCGCAGAACGCTTTCAAGAGCAGATCGTGATAGCCTCTGGGCTTCATCAATCAGAATGGGGTTGCCCGAAGCGATCGCTGGACAGGGTGGTTGCTCAGGGATGTAAGTATAACTCGATGTAGGCAAATTTGATCGTAACTTCAACATTCTAGTCGTCTTCCCACGACCACATTGACCGATAAATTGCACTGCTTGCCTTGAATCACCAAGCATCTCTGTCAGGTAACCAATCTCAACTACCGCCAACTCTGCTCTCTCATCCTGCGTCAGTTCACCAAATGGATTACGATGCAGATTGAAGCGTGCCCAAGGCAACCAATCTATGGATGGCGGGTTATCATCTGGCGTGATCATCATTTTCCATTCGATCTATTCTTGGGGTCCTGCAGTGATAGTATCATGTCTGGGGCACCATCTCCCCTGCAAGCCACTGTGATCGTGAAACAAAAAACTGGCGGTAAATACATCTCGCTTCGTTGCCTCGTACCACTCGCTCTCATCACTTGTGGTCTCAGTCTCGTGATAAGTGGGTTCCAATTCTCAGATTTAGGTGACGCATTAGATCGCCAAGGAGAATGGACACCATTCCTGTTCATGCTTTGTGGAGTGGCGGCCATGACGGTCCTGATTCCAAAAACTGCTGTTTCCCTATCTGCAGGCGTGCTTTTTGGCACTGTTACCGGTGGTGTGCTGATGCTTTTCATTGCTGTAACCGCCGCAGCGATTAATTACTGTCTTGCCCGCTGGTGGCTGCATGAAGCGATTTGCACCAAACTGGCACGTGAGCAACAAAGCCTTTCTTACAATCGTCTGAATGCCGTACGCAATTTAGCCACTGACTCGGGATTCCTATTCCATCTGATCGTGCGTTTGACTCCCATCCCGACAACGCTGATCAGCTACACCATGGGTGCCAGCGGCAGTCGCATTGGCCCTTTTCTGTCAGCCGCCGCGGTAGCCGTTCTTCCGCAGTTGCTATGGGTTCAAAGCGGAGCATCCGCTGCAATCATTGCCGATGGATCCGCTTCAACCATCCACTGGGTGGCAGTTATCACATCATTATCAGCCGCTATTCTCTCAGGTATCCTGGTTCCAAAGATGGCTTTGCAACAGATCAAACTTGTGAAGTAGCATGGGTAGATCATGGAAAACAACATCTCGTCAGCGAACCAACTGCGTCCTACCGTCTATCCCTCAGGGGTCGATCTCTGGATTATCGTGATGCTGATGTCAGCTCCCATTACATCTCTAGTGATCGGGTGCTACCTGCTACAACAAGGGCAAAGCGGTGGAGCACTCACACTGTTTCTATGTGCCGCGGCAACCGCCAGTCTTACCGCTGCAGCGACGATCCCTTGTCGGTACACGTTACATGATGACGCGTTAACGGTGCGTTGCGGACTGCTGTGCTATCAGATTCCGCTTTCTGACATCACATCCATAACGAAATCGGGAACAATCCTCAGTGGTCCAGCACTCTCGCTGAAGCGTGTTCTCATCAAGACTTCCAAGCGGACCTACATTTTATCGCCCAAGAAACGGGACTTGTTTATCGCGAATCTGGAACAATCGCTTCAAAATTTCGACAGGGACACGTCTCAGAAAGAATCGTAAAATCACAACTGGGGTTTGGAGAAAACATACTCATTACAGCCCCATCCATTCGCAACGGTCTTCATGTTTTCGAGTACAAACCCGCGTTGCCGCAGAGGAACAACAATATCTTCTGGCCTTGCCACTTCGAATGGCAATCCGCCTATCCAGTCAACCCAGTCATGCCATGCAGACATTCCGCGATCCTGTCGTTTCGCCTGCCAATCGTGAAACGGAAGCGGGTTTTTAAAACGAATCAAGCGAGCCAAAGCAAATTTGCACTCGTAGAGCCCAGCAACCGAAATCACCCAGAAAAGCCGTGACCACGCTGGCATCGCGTTGTAGATCTGTTTGATCCGCAACCAACGACGACTAGCCCCCCCCTGATCGTTGTAAATGGCCAGGCAGAACAATCCCTCTTGCCTGGTTCTTTCAGCTGCCATTGAAATGGCTTGGTCCATGGAGCCTGTATGGTGCAGTACACCCCATGAATAAACAACGTCCGCGTGACCCAAACTCTGCATCAATCCAGCGTCAAGAACAGAGCCTTCCTTGATGTCCCACTGCTTGGACTTGGATCCAAAGCGTTCACGCAGCTCCTGACTGCAAGCCACCGACGCTTTGTCATAGTCGATCGAAATGACTTCGGCTCCCAAACGCTGTGCTGCAAGAGAAAACAAACCACTCCCACAACCCAAATCCATGAAGCGTTTACCTTCAAGCGTCTCAAGTCCCAGTAGCTGCTGCAGTGATGTCACCGCTTGATCGATACGGTCTTCATCTAATTCAACCAGAAAAGACTGCCAGTTTTCCCCAAATGCAAAGCGTGCTTCCCTGGTCATGCGTTTGGTTTCCTAACGAAGCGGCTCAATTGCTGACAATCGCATCCGCCCAGAACCATCGGTGGATATTCAAAACTACGTACGCAGTGTAAACAGTGTAATCCGATCACGACCAGATCGCCGAGATCAGCCGCCGCGAGCCGCAAACACCCTGGCAACGGGAAGATCCCGACCAAACGAAAGGGTTTCCAAGTCATCTCGCTGCTTTGAAGAGCTTACTGTGTGATATCCAAACTGACTATAACACCAGACTGATACGATTACTGATTCAACTGTTTCTGTTGTGTAAGCATCGTTGCCTGGCGTATAAAGAACGAGCGTGCGGGATGTGACTCCCGCCTGCAGAACCCCTTCCACATTTTCACTGAGTCAAGATCGCTGATGAGTCAAAACCACAGTCGTCGTTCATTTCTTAAAGCAGCCGCCAGCGTTTCGGTAGCTTGCCCCGCCATTGTGACCAGCAAACGGACCGCAGCGCAGGAGGTGATTGGCACTGGTGACCACCAATTCAAGTGCCAGCATCAATTCCCTCAGTTGCCAAGCCAATATTCATGGCAAACAACACACAACGTCGCTGTTGACCCTGACAACAATTTGTATGTCATTCATGAAGGTGAATCCAGTAAAACTGACCATCCATCGATTTTCGTTTTCGACTCGGATGGAAAATTCATACGTGCCTTTGGAAAACAGTTTCAGGGCGGTGGCCACGGGATAGAAGTGCATGTAGAAGATGGTGTCCCGTATCTTTATGTAGCGGCTTATCAACAAGTCAAATCGATCGCCAAGCTTACGCTTACCGGTGATTTGGTTTGGCAGAAATATGCACCCATCCAAAGTGGACATTACGCAACTGGCGAGGCGAGCAATCCGCGACGGTCATGGGGACGCAATCGTTTCCTACCAACCAATTTCGCATTTCTACCTGATGGGGATTTCTTACTTGCGGATGGTTACGGTACCTACTACATCCACCGTTATGACAAGGATGGGAATTGGCTGTCATGCTTTGGCGGTGCAGGTAAGGGCCGTGGGTCATTCAATTTGCCCCATGGTCTGTGGGTCGATACAAGGCAAGGCGGCGATCCCGAAATCGTGGTTGCTGACCGCGCTAACAACACCCTGCAAATCCTTGACCTGCAGGGTGATTACCTAAAAACGGTAAGTGGCTTTGGGTTACCTGCCAATATTGATACCAATGCAGAGTTGATGCTCGTACCAGAACTGGTGGCAAGAGTGTCGATACTCGACCGTCACCACAATACGATTGCAACGCTTGGTGACGACCGGGAACGTGTTCTGAAAGACAAGCAGGATTCCAAAACATTCTCGATTCGGACGGACGAAAAACAATGGCAGCAAGGGAAATTTGTGCATCCGCATGATGCTTGCTTTGATTTGGAAGACGATCTTTATGTTGCCGAGTGGGTCAGCACCGGCAGAATCACAAAGCTGTCTCGCGTTTAGCCAATAGATTTGGCGAACAAGCCTTCACTATTTCGACACTGTCTGTGACTTGTCTGAATCCGGACCACGGCGGTTCGCCAGGACCAATAGACCAGCGAAAGTCAAGACGATTCCCAGCGACAGTGGCCACGTTACCGGCTCTGAAAATACAATCACACCAGCAATGGCCGCCATCGCTACCTGCGAGGCGTTGATAAGGTTTACAGCCACAACCGGTAACGCCTTCAATGAGACCGACAAAGCGACAAAGGCACTGAAGTTCAAGACTCCCGCTGCGGCCATCATGGACCACTGGGACGAGTCAACCGCCGAAACGACATCAAGCCCAGAGTTCACGAGTGTTACTGCCCAAAGCGAAAGCGTTCCTACCAAGCCACTAATGAACATCGTCGCTGGGGCTGAGACTCCCCCTCTCATCGTTTGTCGCATCACGGCACCGAACAGAGCATACGCAGCTCCTGACGCAGCTGCACACAATGCTCCTACCCAGACAGGGTGATTTGTGATGGAAGTGTCGGGCGTTTCAGAGGTGCTGGGATGGGAAAGAATAACCACCGCAATGATAATCATGATCATGGCAGCAATGGTTCGCAAACGCACCGGCTCTCTCAGCAACACACGCCCCAGAATTGCGCCACCGACGATCAATACACCCAAGGTTATCGGCACAGAGGCAGCCAATCCAATCGTACCCAGTGCAACCTGAAAGGCGGCGTTACCAACAAACTGCCCGATGAGGCTCACGACGATGAAGCGCGGGATCAGCCTCGGACTGGTCGCCAACGCCTCACCCCTGGTCAACATCCATAACAGAAAAGGCCCCAACACAATGACAGTAGGCACTGCCTTGACTGCTGACACCAAGAACGGATCCACCGCAACGCAGTGACGTAACGCAATGTTGGCCATCGTATACAACACGGCTGCGGAAAGCCCCAAAACAACACCCATCACGTTACCAACAGGTGGTCTCAATTCACGATTTGCCCTGAGCTCAACATGAATCGTTGATTTACCATGTGCCTCTGAGTCTACTTCCTGCAGTCCGTCTGTCTTCTCACCCACTGATGCATCACGCATTGGTTTTACATCACACAATGCGATATCGTCTGAAACCACATCAGCTGGAGAATTTTCGATTTGCAAAACCTCTTCACAGGCATGGTCTGGTTCGGTTCGGACTTCAGGATCATTCATCCCAGGCTCTTGTAATCCTCTACTTGCTCGTTCCAATCACTGCCATTAACTGGATTGATTTTCATACCTGCAACCCACAAATGTGCGAAGCCGAATCTGCGTCTCACAACGACTGAGCCAACTGCGCCGTTCCGGCTCGATCTAAACTCCGAAAAGTCATTCATGAAGCGGCTCCATCACATCTTCTTCTGACTTCCGGACGCGGAATTTTAGCGTTGTGGCAAATCCCTCTGAACAACACCACCGCTCACACTTTGGTCGTCACCTTTGAATCTGCCTCAGACTAGAAAACACGATCCATGGTTTCAGTCAATTCTGGCTTCGCGACGACCACGGTTATATTGTCCTGACCTCCTGATGCATTTGCAAAATCAACAAGGGTCCGACACGCAGACTCCGGGTCCTCAGTCACGGACACGACCTCTGCCAGCATTTCCGCACTAACATACCGATGCAATCCATCGCTGCACAGGATGATCAGATCTCCCTCCTCCAGATCCACTTTCCTCGCTTCAGCAACGAATTCACCATCAGAGTTGCCACCCAGTACGTTCCACAAGACGTTACTCCAGCGACTCGATGGCTCATCTTCAGGCCGCATTCCACCTCTGTCAACCATCTGTCTTGCGAGGGTATGGTCAGTGGTTAACTGCTCTACTGCACCGTTGCGATACAAATAGCACCTGCTATCTCCTGCATGAAGCACGAACATGCGCCTTCCGATCCGATGGACCATTGTCAACGTAGTCCCCATGCCTCGCAGCTTTGAATTTCTGGCAGATTCGTGGAGAATTTTTTGATTCGCATCCTGCATCATCTGCTGCAGATCTGCAACGAATTCATCTTCACTCCCGTTATTTGCATAAAAGAACCAATGAACGCTATCAAGTAACCTATGTACCAGATGACTGATCGCCAAGTGACTAGCCTGTTCACCAGCAGCATGTCCTCCCATGCCATCAGCAACAAGTAGTATTTCACCCTGCACACGCCCAAAGACTCGTTCACCCAGTTCAAGCGTTGTGGCTGACACCAACATGGACTTTACTAGCTCTGCAATCAGAAACTGGTCCTGATTCGTTTCTCGAATACGGCCAAGATCACTGAGTCCATAAGTTGACGATTTTGTCTGCTTGCGGTTCTCCATATCACCACCCGTAAGATTAGTCGACCACATTCCACCTTCATCGCTGACGCTAACAAAGGTCTTCAAACACTTCCGGAAGCATATCAGCTTCGAGTCAATTTGGATGGATGTGTCCATCTGCACCCTGTTTTAGACTTCGCGTCCCAAGTTTCCACCTCCATCTCCTCGCGGTTTTTTCCACAGCACTGTCTATCATTGCCGGTTCTATCTGCGGACGCTCTAACGCAGATACATGGATTCCTCGAAGCTAATCCCCTTCCAGTTTGCTGAGATCAGCAAATTGCCATGGGCCGCAGACGCAGGACTGATAATACTATGCCAGGCACAGGGCAACGTGACTGCCTAAAAGCATCATGGCCGCTGGTGCACTCCGCTCTCAAACCCGGTAGAGCTTGACACCGTCAGCGTCTCGGACGCACAGAAACCCGAACCACTGACCTTCTTCAACACCAGCTGCTCAACCGACGTTAACGCATGCCATTTTTTCATCTTGATATTTTGAGCAGAGACGGACGACTGCATCCCCGTTGTCACCCGCAGTGAACCTCATGAATTACTTGGGGTGGTTCGTCGCAGTGATGTGATGCACGCGTTGATCACTCAAAGACGCGAGCGGAAAAAATTCTGCACCTGCTTCGTATTTTTTTCGGCGATCCGAGTGAAACAAGAATCGTGACAACCATTTCCATAAACTGCATCGCTCACAAATGGCCCTTTTGCGAGCATGGCAATCTACTGCCAGCGTTCAGCTAGCTTTTATCATCAAGTCTACATTTGCCATCATTAAGTTCGCCTACTTCTTCCAAAGATTGCAAATTCAGTCCTTGCTAAGTAGCACTCACGATGCGACCCTTTCAGTAGTCAACACTTCTACGCTTACATGATTGGGGCATCATGCTGGCACTCTTGAAGACGTTCACGCTTTCCGGCATCGAAGCGTTACCGGTTGATGTCGAGGTCGACATCTCGCCAGCCGCAATGCCGAAGACCATTCTGGTTGGGCTACCGGACACGGCCGTGAAAGAAAGCACGCACCGAGTCGAACGTGCAATTGTCAACAGCGGCTTCATCAGACCTCAGGATCGAGTTGTAATCAACTTGGCCCCCGGTGATCTCCCGAAACAAGCAGCATCATTTGATTTGCCCGTTGCCCTGGGTGTACTAGCAGGCAGTGGACAACTCTCTGCCGAACGGCTCAATGATTACGCAGTTGTTGGTGAACTGGCTTTGGAGGGAACTTCCCGCCCGATCAAGGGAGCTCTATCAATTGCAATTGAGGCAGCAAAGAACGAGTCGATTCACGGTATCGTCGTACCTGTTGAAAATGCAAGTGAAGCTGCTGTCGTGGAAAACCTGCAGGTGATACCCGTACACAGTCTGGCCGAGGCAATTGCATTCTTCGCGGGTGAAATCGAAATCAATGCCGCACCCTGTGAGCTCACAAAACTCTTTGCCAAGTTCAGTCAGTACGACATTGACTTTGCAGACGTGCGAGGCCAGGAATCAGCCAAAAGGGCTTTAACAATCGCTGCTGCTGGCCGTCACAATCTGGCAATGATCGGGCCACCAGGCAGTGGGAAAACCATGCTCGCACAAAGAATGCCCACCATTTTACCGCCGTTGTCCGCTGGAGAATCAATCGAAACCACCCGCATTTACAGTGTGCTGGGTCAACTGCCGGCCGACCAGTCGCTGTTGGCACGACGTCCTTTTCGAAGCCCACACCACACAATCAGTGATGCGGGACTGGTAGGAGGCGGGAGCCAGCCCGTCCCCGGAGAAATAAGCAAATCTCATAACGGCGTCCTGTTTCTCGACGAACTACCTGAGTTCAATCGCAAAACATTGGAAGTTATGCGACAACCTCTGGAAGATGGCACTGTTACGATTTCCCGTGCCTTGCAATCGACCACCTTCCCCGCAGACTTCATGCTAATCGCTGCGGCGAATCCTTGTCCGTGTGGATATCGCAGCGACCCACGACGCAGTTGCAATTGCACTCCACCTCAAATTGAGAAGTACATGTCAAAGATTTCTGGTCCCTTGCTGGATCGTATCGACATACACCTCGACGTGCCGGCCGTACCGTTTGATGAATTGTCTGATCGCGTCACTCAGGGAACCACGAGCGATCAGATGCGAGCCGATGTGATCAATGCACATGACCGGCAATCCCAACGATTTCAAGACACACCGACTCGCTACAACGCCCAGATGACAAGTCGACAAGTGCGTTCTTACTGCCCAATTGACCGCACGTGCACACAAATGCTTCGTCACTGTGTAGAAGAGCTAGGTCTCTCCGCGAGGGCCCACGACAAAATTCTACGTGTGGCAAGAACCATTGCCGACGTAGGAGGATGCAAGCACATTCGAGAACAGGATCTCGCTGAGGCAATCGGCTACCGAAACCTCGACCGTGACTTGTGGATCTAGAAGGTCGGTCTCAAAGAATCATCTACCATAGGACGCTGATGTTTCAGGCATGAATCACGGCCACCCATGCCCCCACAATCCACTCTCGTCTTCGCAGAAAAAGGAAACCCAGCGGAACGCTCAAAATTTTCGAGTTACCGAGATTCGCTTGCGCCCAACATCAATTTCAAGTACCTTGACCTTTACAAGGTCACCCACGGCAACAATCTCGTTCGGATCCTTCACAAACGAATTCGACAGCTGCGAAATATGAATCAAAGCGTCCTGATGAACACCGATGTCAACAAACGCTCCAAAATGCGTAACATTGGTAATGACACCTTCCATGACTAAACCGGTCTTCAACTCGCTGATACAATTAATGGCGTCATCGAACTGCACCACTTTGAATTCACGACGTGGATCGCGTCCTGGTTTTTCCAACTCACCGATAATATCGATCACAGTCGGCAGCCCAAAACGGTCATTGACATATTCAGAGGCGTTCAACTTGTGGCTAAGTCCAGCAGCCCCAACCAGTCTCTTTGGCTCTGTGTTCAATTTCTTTGCCATGTGATTCACCAGCGCATAACTCTCTGGATGAACCGCAGAGTTGTCGAGCGGCTCCTCGCCGCCGGGAATACGAAGAAAGCCAGCAGACTGCTCGAACGCTTTCCTGCCAAGTTTTGCGACTCCTAACAGTTCTTTTCGATTTTCGAAGCGACCATTCTGATCCCTGAATGCAACTATATTTTCAGCCAATTTGGGGCCAATCCCTGCCACATGAGAGAGCAACGATACGCTCGCCATGTTCAGGTCAACACCAACAGCGTTCACGCAAGACTCAACAGTACGATCAAGACACCTACGAAGTTTTGTCTGATTGACATCGTGTTGATACTGCCCCACACCAATCGATTTGGGATCCGTTTTTACCAATTCGGCGAGCGGATCCTGCAATCGGCGGGCAATGCTGATCGCACCACGAACCGTAATATCAAGATCAGGAAACTCCTGTATTGCTATTTCGCTGGCTGAATAAATCGACGCCCCGGCTTCGCTCACCATGACTTTTGTTAACTGCACCCCCTGTTCTTTCAAGAGATTGCCGATGAAAACATCCGTTTCCCGGGAAGCAGTACCGTTGCCAATCGCGATTAATTCAACCTTGTATTGATTGATGATTTCCATCACACGCTTGGCCGCCGATTCACAGTCGTTTCGCGGTGGTGTCGGATAGATAGTACTGGTCACCAAAAACTTGCCAGTCTCATCGACAACAGCCAACTTGCAGCCTGTTCGAAAACCGGGATCAATCCCCAAAGTGACACGAGGTCCCGCAGGTGATGCCATCAACAGTTCACGTAGATTCTTGCCGAACACCTCGATCGCATCAGCATCGGCTTGCTCCTTTAGATTCTGCAAGACAGAGGACTGGGTGGCCGGTTGAAGCAAACGTTCATAACAATCACCAATCGCCGCTACTAAATCACGGTGAAATTCAAACTGACTATCCTGAATGACTTGTGACTTCATGTGGGAAAAAGCTCGCCCATCATTCATCGCGATTCCAATGCGTAACAAGCCTTCTGCTTCACCTCTCAACATTGCCAAAAACCGATGTGAGGGAATTTTCCGCACAGCCTCCTGATGATCAAAATACAATTCAAACTTTTCGGCTTCTTTTTTCTTTCCTCGTTTCACGGTGGAA
>JAPOKD010000434.1 GCA_029977825.1 Planctomycetota bacterium
CAGGTTGGTTATTTGGAGCTTCAGAATGATCCATTGCCAGAGCGCGCGTTTCATGTCCTGCCCTTGGCGGGTAATGCAAGTTTTCCTGCTCTGAAACCACGCAGGGGAACTCGAAAATTGCCTACTGACGGACGGGCAGAAACGATCAATCGTTCCTCGATAAAACCGACGTCTGGTGATGCTTTGCGACGCCCTCTTTCCCTCCTGGCTGATCCTGTGCCACTGCGTGTGGCGTGGCGTGACAACGAATTCAGCCTTCGAGTGTCATCTGCCCGTTTGCCGCAACGCATTCGATTCAACGGAGCAGACCACCATGTCCTGAATCATTGGGGACCGGAACGCATTGAAAGTGGCTGGTGGAGAGGAAAGTCAATTCGTCGTGACTATTATCGAATTGAGACAGACCAGGGAGAATGGTGGTGGGTCTTCCGCAATCTTGTGTCTCGAGCCGAGTTGCGAGAGAATCGTTCATCCTATTGTTGGATGTTGCACGGTCGATTCAGTTGAATCAAGTTCCAGATGACGTCTGATTTTCTGACCCGGTGATGGGGAGGACCCCAGCATGGGCAGGCTTGCGGCTACGCTGCAGTTTTCGTTCGTGAACCGCATTGTCGAGTTCGATCTGGGTCATCAAACCCTCTTGCAGGATCAAGTCTGGCAACGGCTTGCTTCCTTCCACCTGGATGAGTAGCAATCTTCCCAAGTCAAGACGATTGAGGTATCCGAGTTCAATAGCCAGTTCGCCAAAAGGTCGATTCGAGATAGTTTGCTGAGCCAGCACGTCGAACACCTGACTCATCGTCATGTATTCATTTTCGACCGCCAATTGTCCGATCGGAGTACGGGACGCCAAGTGCTGATCGAGTACAGACAGTGCTTGGGCAGCGGTGATATACCCGCCTTCGACAAGATCAAAGCATAGACGCATGTAAATTTGCCCCAGGTTGCATAGTGCCAAATGGCTTTAGTTCCACGGACCTCTCCGTATGAGGAATCCTAGGTTGAAAAATGAAGCTTTGCGCAACGAAAAGTCACAATTGGCAGGCACTTTTGTCTGTTTTTTCGCAGCTATGAGGACGAGGGTTGTATTTTGAGTGCGACGGACTTGTTTTTGAATGGCAGGATCTGCAGCTTCGTAAGCGTGCCTCGTTCGTGCTGGCCAGTTGCTTAAGATTTATCCTGAATCAGAAGATCAAGCTCCTGCTTGAGTCGTGGCAGGATTTCATCGTATCCAAATGCTCCCAACGCCTCTGTGCCCTTTTTAAGATTGACCTTAGCCGGTCCGCACCACAGGCCCAGGTCTGCGTCATCGGTTTCCCCGGGGCCGTTGACTCGACAGCCCATGACGGCGATCGTGATCGCATAGTCTTTCGCGTATTCCGTCATCTCCTTGACGTTGGCTGCAAGATCAATGAAGGCCTCGTTCTCGACGCGGGAACAGCTTGGGCAGCTAATGATGTTCAGGGCTTTGTCGTTGAGATTGACAACCGTCCGAACCCTGCCGGCGTAGATGTCATCGATGATGCCGCGACCAGCATCAATTTCTTCGGGCTTGCGATCATTTGGCAGGGTCAATGAAACACGAACAGTATCCCCGATACCACGACCAATCAGTTGCTCGAATGCAATCCGGGTTTTAATGATTCCATCAGGCGGCATGCCTGCCTCGGTGACTCCCAGATGCAGGGGCACTTCGGGACGCTGTTCCGAGAATCGTTGGTTGACGTCAATGACCTTGCTGGGATCTGAGTCTTTCAGAGATACGACGTAGCGGGTGAAGTCCAGCGAGTCGACAAAATCGCAGTGCTCCAACGCGCTTTCCATCATTGGCGTGATGGAATCTTTCGGGTCGTATTTTTCTTTCTTGGCAGGGTCAACGCTGCCGCAATTGACCCCGATTCGCACAGCGCAGTCAAATTCTTTTGCCTGGTCAATGATGAAGCGAACCTTGTCTTGCCACGGCTTATCGCGTTGATGGTGATACAGATGTCCAGGGTTGTAGCGGATCTTGTTCACGTGAGGAGCGACTGTTTCTGCGAGTCGGAAGTTCTCTTGCAAGTCAACAGCAAGGTTGGCTGTTGTCTGTTTCCGGATCTCGGCAAGTGCTGCGGCGTCTTTCTCGCTGTCTACCGCAATTCGAACGACACCTGCACCACGCTCGCGAAGGGCTTCTGCCTGAGCAACTGTGGCGTCAATGTTCTGGGTCTTTGTGGCGGTCATGCTTTGCACAGCAATCTGCTGCCCATCACCCACAGTGATGTTGCCAATCTGGACAGGACGCGTTGGGTTTCGTTGGATGGTCATTGTTCCGCAAAGACAGGAGGCAGTTTTTTCAAGCGTGTGTGGTTCAAGAAGATCACCGACATCAGGAAGTCAGATGGTTCCCCGAGCTTACCGTTTGCCGTCACTAGCAGGATAACATGGTGTCCATCTTTTTTCCCAGCAGGGTAGGAAACACACTCAACCGTACAGCGGTAGGTGTGATGCGGTCGCAGAAACCTTAATGTACCTATTTTCCCCTGTTTCGATGCTGCGGTAAAACGCCCGTGTTTTTTGGGGGATTAGCCTTGGGCTGCGTCTTGTCTTTTGGCTGCTTCAGCTGAACAGGTTGAAATTTGGGCAGTTTGGTGCGCACGGTGGGCCAATCCGGATGCGCCGGCACTTTGGTGGACCAGATTGTGAGGTCATCGATTTCAATTTCGCCTTTTTTAGGCCCCGCCACGCCAAGTCCGTTTCCACCTGAGGAAGCCGAAAGTCCAAAGGATGGGTGGTCTGCATACAAAGTTGGGCCATTCTCAATTTGCATCACAAACTCCGAACCGTGTCGTTCGGCGGTGATTGCATACCATTGATTTTGCTTCCAGATAAAGTCCTTGGCTTCTGCGACTTTCCAGACCTCGTGATCAGCTAGCAAGCTTGTTCCCTCCTTACTGAAGCGGACCCGGCATACATGGTGATCGAATTCGATAAACGGTGTGATTGCGGTCTCGTTTCCGCCAATGAACCGAATTCTAAAAGAGGCGATGAAGTTTTGGGGCGTAGCGGGAATGCTGAGGCGGGGTTCATAGCCAAAGTGATGCTGCCGGGCGGCCTGATAATCCGCTGACGATTGTTCTCCATGCAAGACTCCGTTCTTGACAGCCCATCGTGTTCCTTGGCGAGGAAGCCATGTGGATTTGGGCAGGACCATGGCTTGATCAAAATCGGCTTCCAGGACGACCTGATTGGGGATCGCCAGTACAGGAGGCGGTGTCTGTGCTCGAGCCTTGCAAGCGACACATATCAACAGGGCGATCAGAAGAAGTCTGTTCACTTTTGCTGCAATCCAGTTCTAAAACGAGGGGAAGTTGGGCCATAGGGCAATTGCGCGGCAGCATTGATCAGCTTGGCAGCGGAATTACATGATAGTCTGTGCATTGCCAAAAAAATGCAGCTACACAGGGAATCGCTGCGACGCAGGGAAGGGAATCGCAGCTGCAAAGGTAATCAGAGCATTGGCTTGGAGGATCAGTACGGTCACAAACCATAAAAAAACCGTCGCGAAGAATCGCGACGGTTGAATTGATTTGGGGCATAGGACGTAGAACGAACTTGCCAGCAACTGTAGGTGACCGCTGGTACCCTGTGGGTCAGGCGATACTAGTTGATCGGTCCGCCACCAGCTCCACCACCAACTCCGCCGCCAGCTCCGCCAGCTCCACCTGCTCCACCAGCTCCACCAGCTCCACCACCAGCTCCGCCAGCAGCTCCGCCAGGTGCATCTTGCCCGGTAATGAAGTTGAACGTTCGCACCTGACCGATCTGTGAGAAGAATGGTGCAGGCGTGACTCGCACAAAGCGACGATCTGCTGAAATGATCGCAATGCCACTCATTGACGCACCCTCAGGTAGAATGGTGATCTCTGGCTTAAAGCCCACAGCACCTCGGCGGCGGTTGAAACCACGGGCGGGATCGATGGCACCATTGGTCAATGAGGTGATGTCGTTGTACAGATCCTGCAAGACTTGGCTACTGTTGTTTCCGTTGATCATCTGCCCAAGCACTTGATCTTGGATTTCCCGACGCACGTCGCGAAGGTGGGCAAGCTGTGCATCAGCAACTTCCTGCTGTCTTTGGCCTTCTTTCACATCGAACACGACGAGGGCGTCTTGTTCAGTCAAAGGAATTTGTTTGCGGATGAATCTCTGGGACTTTCGTCCCACGTCCGTCAGTAACTCCACCGTGACATTTCCTGTGGAAACATTTCCCCAAACTCTACGAATCAACAGGCGATATTGTCCAGTGAATCCCTCGGGGCAGATGTACGTCTCGGAGACTTTGCCTTTGTTGTCACCAGTGCTACCGGGATATGCGTCGCCCAGAAGGGTTCCGCCTCCCGCGGTCGACAGATTGTCAATCGAGCAGATCGTGCCAGAAGGTTCTTCGATCGCCAGATCGATGTCTGCGTTCCCGGTCCACGATACGCGAACAACCACGTCGTGTGCCGCAGCTTTCTGCAACGCAGCATTGAAAGCAGCAGCGTCTTCTTTACGCCCCTCTTCAAGCAGGCGTGCGTGGGTAGCTCGTGCAACCAAGCGTGCTTCATCAGCAACTTTCTTCAAGTTTTCGGGCCATGCCTGAGAAAGCACACCTTGGCATGCCCAAGTCAGGTCAGGAATGCTGTCGAGCGTCTTCGCAATGCGTAGCCCCATGACGTATGGCTCGCGGCGGTAGGGATCAAAGTTCGACACATCGCGGCAAAGACGCATTGCCGATTCAGCGGCGCCGATTGCTTCCAGTCTGGCAGCAACATGTAAAACCTCTTCAGGGCTGGCCGCAAAGTCGACTGCCGACAGAAAAGCTCTTTCCACATCTTCCATGGGGGCAGCGGTCGCTTTCAGTGCGATTGCGTAAGCATGGTACATCCAGGCTTGGACATGACCAGCTCGAATAGCTGAGCTGATCAGATCACGGGCGCGGCTGAATTCCTCAACTGCTTCCGCCTTGTTGCCAGCTTCCTCGGCCTTGCCGGCTCGAATTGTGTAAAGCCTTGCAGTGGACCGAATTCGCTGATCCAGCACCCCAATGTCTTCCGCTGTCTTGATTTCCAGCCCAGCGAAGTACTCTGCCCAGGCATCTTCACGAGTTTGCCCGGTCTTTGGTTTCAGGTTGATCGCCGAGATGTTGGCTGTTGCTGGGATCCGTTTGACCGTAGCGGTTGTTGGAGCCTGCTCAGGTGAACTGGTCGTCTTGGTACTCAGTGACAGTTCGTCGGGGATAGCATTGAAGCCACCGCCCATGCCACCCATGCCACCGCCCATGCCACCCATGCCACCGCCCATGCCGCCCATGCCGCCGCCCATGCCGCCCATGCCGCCGCCCATGCCGCCCATGCCGCCGCCCATGCCGCC
>JAPOKD010000573.1 GCA_029977825.1 Planctomycetota bacterium
CACTTTGCCAAAGGGTTGCCGCATCGAGAGATAGAAGATCCCTGCTATGACAGCGGCCGCAAATGTGATCGAAATGATTCGGATGAAGCTCAAGCCTTTTCTCCAGGATCGTAAACCAAGTTTAACTGACGCTCTTGCGGGGAAGGATTTCTAGAGCTCGGCTGACAGCAAAGCGTGTGTGGCTGGGAAGCCCCTCATTTTTCTCACATCCGTTTTCGCTAA
Organism: Planctomycetota bacterium; assembly: GCA_029977825.1. Classification (GTDB taxonomy): domain Bacteria; phylum Planctomycetota; class Planctomycetia; order Pirellulales; family Pirellulaceae; genus Rubripirellula. The sequence goes on from JAPOKD010000573.1 coordinate 223, forward strand.
CCTGTGTGCTGCCAATGGTTTGCTATGTTACCGCAGGTACCTCTACATGGTACCTTGGTGTGCCAACCATGGTTGAAATTTCACCACTGTTAACCCCGGAAAACAACCCAAACTGTAACGTAAATGGAAAATCAGGTGGGTTGAAGAGCCCATGGTCTTATGTACGACTCATGTAGGATAATGTTGCCCATTGATTAGCACTAACAGGAGCTTTTCGGAGGCTGGATGATATGCCTGTTCTTTCACGTGCAAAAATTAGCTGCAGAATGCGGCGGATTAATGAAACAGGCACCCTGCAGTGACGTAACACACTGCAGTAACGTAATACATCAGGTAATGCCCAACGGTCGAGAGGCCATGTCGTGGGACGGACGGAAAATGAGTAAGCGGATCCTTGGCAGTTCAGCACGTCACAAACAGGATAAGCTGCTTTGGGTACGGCTTGGGCATGCGCTTGTGGCGATATTCACCTGCTTTGCAATGATGGTCGGCTGCCAGCGGCAGGAGTCGAGCATGCAACCGGCTAGCTCATCCGAACAGACAATGGCTGGTCCGGGCGAGCGACAGCAGTTGCAATCCAAGGCAAGTGATTTCTCAGGGGGCAATAATGGCGAGGCGGGGGAGCCAAGTAGTTCATCCAAAGATGACCAGCAGGTGACGGCGTCGGTTAAGAGCAAACCCTCGGTAGATCAGTTGCGTGAAGCGGCACTGCAGGCCCTTGGTGCGGGGCAGGATGATTTGGCGTTTGGCTACGCCAGACAGGCGATGCGGATCGCACCAGATAATCCACAAGTCGTATTTCTACTCGCCATGGTTCTTGGAGACCGACATCGTTACGCGGAGGCCATCCAGTTATTGCAGCAACTTGCCGCTCGAGAGCCCACAACTCGTTTGCCAGCCCTGGGGCAAACTGCCGAATGGATGGTGGAGTCAGGACGGTATGATGAAGCTGAACTACAGTTTCGAAGCGTTCTGCAGGAAGTTCCGGACGCTTTAATGGTCCACCATCGTTTGGGGCAACTGTTGTTGCAGACGGGGCGTCGCACCGAGGCTGCCTTGCACTTTGATATCCTTTCGCAATTTGGAGAGCTGGACCATGAAGAATTACGAGCGCTTTTGATCAGAGCGCAGGCATTCCCCGGTGACGATGGCGTGAGTCGGTTTGACCCTCTCAATAATTTAGCAATGTGTCGCCAGGAGCTTGCTGACGGAAAGTCTGAGCAGGTCATGGAGGTGATTGTTGCTGCGGGTGACTCAAGCTCTGCCGCGGAAAAAGCACTGCTGGCCCGGCTGCTTGCGGAACAGGAAAAGTTTGACGACGTTCGCAAATGGTTAGACCCACTGGAAATGAAAACAGCTGGCGCTGATGGTTGGTACGCCAAAGGTTGTCTTGCTCTTAACGACGCTGAGCTCAAACTCGCGGTGGCTTGCTTTTGCCAAACACTGTTGTTGGATCAGACCGATGTTGCGGCCTACCGTATGTTAAGCCGTACTTTGGAATTAGCAGGTCAGCCGGAAATCGCTGATGCGGTTGCGCAAAGAGCAGTGCTGGTTGACGAGACCCGCAAGCTTGGAGCCAAGCTCGTGGGCGATGAAGCCAGAAATCTGGACTTGATTCTGCAGTTGGCACAGTCTTTGATGAAACTGAATCGACCGATGGAAGCATTTGGTTGGCAGACGATCCGCCTTGTCCACGCGGTTGAAGCCGCAGCCATTACCGAAGCACAAGCTCAGACGACCTTTGAGGCGATTGGACGACAGCGGGAGCAACTTGTAAAATCGGGGATGCACCGGATCAATCCGGAGTTCGTGCTCTGTGGTCTGGGGGCGGAGGTGCTTGATCCAATCGCCAGCAACTCAGCCGATTGACAAGGTATGCTAGTGAGGTGTGCTAGTGAGACTCGGCACCAAGTGGTCGAAATGGTCGACGTCTGGTGTGCCCCGCGTGCACCAGTAGCTTGCGTGTGCCAGTAGCTTGCGTGGATCAGAAATGTAAGTCTTTTGCACGAGGAAGAAAAAGGTTCCCTGGGTTTGAGGACATGGTGATCGATTCTTTCAAAGCGCGAGGGCAGCGAATCACAGCCGACATAAAATCTGTTTGCCAGCGACGCAACTGCTCTGCGAAGGTTGGTGCAGAACGCTGCTGCTTGTTGTTGGTGTGCCTGCTAATCGCTAGTGGGTGTCAGCGTGAGGGGCAAGGAAGTGCCGCTCGTAGTGAACAGAGTTCCGGTTCGGTAAACCATGCCGCCGTGGAAACTGAGGTTTCGCAGCCGTTCACGGATGGTGTTCAGAAACGCAGTTTGTCCGATTCCGAATCTGGCATAGCCTTGGATGAACGGCTTGCTGTCCCGTCTGTTGAAACTGCAAGTGAATTGATCGATTTGGGAAAGCTTGATGAAGCGTCCGCGGTCCTGACCCGACTGCTGGTTATCCGACCAGACGATGTGCAGGTATTGTTTTTAAGTGCACGTCTGGCAGCCCAGCAGGGCAACCTCTCTAAAGCAGTGACCCTGTTGGGTGAAATTCCGGAGGACCACCCGGAAGCCGGTTTGCCGGCACTGGGGCAGGCTGCTGAGTGGTGTTTCATGCTGGAGCGTTATCATGATGCTGAGGATAAATATCGAAAGCTTCTCAATGCTTCGCCTGATTTTGTACCAGCGATTCGCCAGCTTGCTTTTCTTTTGAATAGGCAGGGGCGACGGCAGGAGGCATCGGTATTGATCCGCAAGCTTTGCACCCTCGGTGATGTGTTGCAGGATGAATTGCATTCTCTGGTTGCCTTGCGGGATGCGATGTACCACGACCCGGATGAGTTTAAGCAGCAGGGTAGTGCTGGCAGGGAAAGATACTATTTTCCGATCGGTCCCTATGGGCAAGCAAGACGCGCGTTTCAGAAAAATGATTTTGAACGTGTGTTGAAATTACTCAGGCCGTCGATCGAACAGTCAACGGCTCCCGGTGCCATGGTCGCGTTGTTTGGACGTGCTGCTTGCGAAAAGCAAGATGATCAGGCAGTGGCCTGGTGGAGAAGTTTACCGATACGCGGTCAAGATGACTTTGCTGACTACTGGGCAACTTTGGGAACGCTCGCTCTACAAGGCCAGCGTTATGAGGCAGCTGTACGAGCACTGGCTGAAGCACTCCGCCGAGACGGTACCGATTTGGAATCCATTAGCCGAATGAGGCAAGCGCTGGCGTCATTGGGAAAGGAGTCGGAAGCTGAATTGTGGTTTCAACGGTGGACGGATGTGCGAGCAGTACTCGACGCGAATAATGGGGTTGCAGCGAGGGTGAGACCGGATTCCACGGCCATTCAGGAACTTGCAAGGGGGCTCGACAAATTGGGCCGAAAACTCGAAGCCGTGATGTGGAGGGCGTTGACGATCAACGCCGGATCTTCAGGGCAATCTTTGTCCGATTTGAATCAGCAGCATCAGATGCTGGTTCAAAACCAACAGGCATTTCCGGACCGGGCATCGCTGTGGTGTGGTTTGGATCTTGCTGTGTTTCCGTTACCCGATATGTCTGAAGTGAAACAAACAAGCTCTTCAGTCAGTCCGGTTGGCGGTGCTGATGTCGATAGACCTGTGGTATCGCCCGCATTCAGTGACATAGCAACTGCGGCGGGCTTGAGACACACTTACCGCGTCGCATCGCAACCGCTGGAAAGACATTATTCCATTCACCAGACACTGGGGGGTGGGGTCGCGGTTCTGGATTATGATCTGGACGGCTGGCCGGATCTTTACTTTGCCCAAGGTGGCAGTGGAGCACCTGGATTTGTTGGAACTCTGGCAAATCAACTCTACAGAAATGAGGCTACCCAACTGATCGATGTCAGCGATGCTTGCGCTGCGTCTATCTGTAATTATTCTATCGGCGTTGCGGAGGGTGATTGGAATCAGGATGGTTTCCCGGATCTGGTGATTGCAAACATTGGTGCGTGTCTGCTGCTGACGAATAATGGTGATGGAACTTTTGCTCAGCAAAATCTGGAGCCGCAGCCCAATTTTGAACGGATCCCAGCGTCGATTTGTATTGCAGATGTCACAGGTGATGGGCTGCCAGATATTGTTCAGGTGGGATATGTGGATGATTCAAATGTGCTGGCGAAGCCACCAC
>JAPOKD010000969.1 GCA_029977825.1 Planctomycetota bacterium
TCGATACCGGGACGTAGGTGGGACGTGGATACTGGGAAGCGGGTACTGGGAAGTGGAAACCGGGTAGATTGAACGCTGAGATGCTTTTTGCAGGATGAAAGGAGTCAAGCAGCCGCGGGTTTGACTAGAAGCCAATGTTGGCCAGCCAGTGTTGACCTCCGGGAATGTTTCCCTCAGAAAACCCCGTGATTATATCGTGACGAACACGAGCTTGGCGACCCTTTTCTGGAAGTGATTCCCTTATCTGTACAGCGAAGTCGAGCACGTGAGTTGTTAGGAGTGGAACCAAAGGAGAAAGCTGCCAGTTCATGCCCTCTGCCTCACGGCAATGTTGGGATATGATGTGGCTGAGCAGCGGCAGGTCGGGAAGTAGGGCTCTGGAGGTTATGCTTCCAAATGCAGAGTGCATGGGTTGGTCAGGCCTCCGTGGAGTCACTTTTGGCTCTTGTTCCGCTGCATGCTGAGAATGTTTTGCCAGCAAACTGAACATGGGATTAAAGTGACTCAGCATCCATTGAATACTGTTAATTTTCTACGCAACGAAAACTGCCAAGCAAGATGAAAACAGACGAGCTACGAGAAAAATACCTTGAGTTCTTTGAGACCAAGGGTTGTGTTCGCCGACCCAGTGATGTGCTGGTGCCAGCGTGGGATCCCTCGGTGTTGTTCACACCAGCGGGAATGAATCAGTTCAAGGATCATTTTTTGGGGAAGGTCAAGCTTGACTTCACTCGCGCGACGACTTGTCAAAAATGTCTCCGCACGGGCGACATCGATAACGTGGGACGAACAGCATTCCATCACACATTCTTTGAGATGCTGGGCAACTTCAGTTTTGGTGATTATTTCAAAGAAGACGCCATCCACTGGGCATGGGAGTTTTTGACTCACAAGAAGTGGCTGGGGATCAAGCCTGAGCAGTTGAGTGTGACCGTTTATAAAGATGATGATGAAGCTTACGGAATCTGGCGAGACAAGATTGGGGTACCGGATCCTCGTATCACTCGAATGGATGAGGATGAGAATTTCTGGCCAGCCTCAGCACCAAGCAAAGGTCCTGATGGCGTTTGTGGCCCTTGCAGCGAAATTTATTACCATCTCGAAGATGGTAGCGAGGTAGAGATCTGGAATCTCGTGTTCACTCAGTTCAATCGAGTTGGTGAACCACCGGAAAACCTGCACCCGTTGCCGAGCAAGAACATCGATACAGGTATGGGGTTGGAGCGAACAGCTAGTGTGCTGCAAGGCGTGCCAACGAACTTTCACACAGATCACCTCTTTCCAATTGTTTTGGCTGCTTCTGAAGTTACTGGCCAGAAATACGAATACGAGAGTGAGACGGGGCGTCGCTTGAGACGTATTACTGATCATGCACGAGCCTCAGTGTTCGCGATCCATGAAAACGTGTATCCCGGTCCCAAAGATGCACGTTATGTGATCAAACGTCTGATTCGTCGTGCGGTTCTGGATGGTTATCAGATGAATCTACGAGAGCCATTTCTGTACCAATTGGTGCCGGCAGTGGTTGAGGCTTCAAAAAATCCTTACCCCGAACTTCAGCAGACAACGCAGCGTGTCAGTGAAGTGATCGAAGCCGAGGAGAAGGCATTCTTTGCGACAATCGACGGTGGCATGAAACGAATTGACCAATTGTTCGCGCAGATGCGTGAGGAATCTGCAGTCATGGTTCCTGGAGAGGCAGTGGCGGAATTGAACGCCACCTACGGTGTTCCACCTGAATTGCTACAAACTTTGAGTGCGGAAGAAAACTTTACGTTTGACTGGCATGGCTATCGAAAAGCGATGGATCAGCATGCTATCGATAGCGGGGCGGGCCAGCGTGAATTGTTTCAGACGGGCCCGCTGGAAACATTGAAGGAAGCATTGCACGAGACTCCGTTTCTCGGCTATGAAGAAACGGAATCGACGGCAATCGTCAAGGGAATTATTTCCGGTGAAGGAGGCAAGGGCGAAGATGATGGGCAACTACTGAGTCACCTTCATCGACCCGCAGACACCCTTGTGCGTCTGGTTTTGAACCATACACCGTTCTATGGAGAGTCCGGAGGCCAGGTAGGTGACGTGGGGGTGATCACCAACGATGACTTTGAATTCGTTGTCACAGATACGCAAAAACATGCTGCGCTTACCGTACATTACGGAAAATTGATTCGTGGGGAAATAACAGAGGGTGCA
>JAPOKD010000470.1 GCA_029977825.1 Planctomycetota bacterium
GTCGGGTCCATGGCATTGGAAGCAGTTCTCGGATAGCAGTGGCAGAATGTCACGACTGAAGTCGACGTTTGACTGGGGTTCGTCGGCGGCCGAACGCTGACAACTCATGTATCCAGACACGATCAAGAATCCTAGGATCAAAGGACTATTGAGACGTACCGGTTTCCAGCGATGAAGGGGAAAGGAGCTCATCGGTTCCATCAGACGCAGGTGGGAATCGGGCGGAAATATTAACCACAGTGTAGCCGCTCTCATGCGGTTCATGCCCTACCGTCTCGTTGTTACTGAAGCAAAAAATCACTCCTGTCCGTGGATAGAATGTCGCATCACCGTTCTCAGGTGAGTGCAGGCCGCCCAGACAGAGTTGTAAAGTCAGGCAAAACAAGGGCTTCCAGTCGGTGCATGGCGTGCGCGGCCTATCAAGTCCTGATTTCGAGACGAGGATTGGGAAGTGGGGAGTCGTGGAAATTCCGGCGGGAAACTGAGCCGGTACTCGGATGTTCAACGCCGCAGCGAAGTGTTCAGCTCAAACAACGAAACTCGCTTGGTTGCCTAAGCGAGCCGACTTGAAAGTTCATAAGTCGCCTGAAGCATCTTGTTTACCTGTTCTTGGTCCAGATTGGTCGATGACTCTGGTGAAGCCCGCAGCAGTTCTTGCCAGTCTTGTGAGTTGTTGCATTGGATGATGAATTCCGCGCTGATCAAGTGGCTTGCGGAGATTAAGAAAAATTGTCGTTTGCCGCGCATCAGATCTTTCCCAAGTGAATCAAATTGAAGACTCCTGGATACTGCCATGTTCAACAGCGTTGCATTGATATCGCAGAGGATTGTGTGGTGTGAATCCAGAACACCGAGGATTCTCTGGTTGAGTTGCCGATGCCCACTGGGCGGGCAAGCAGCAAGCAAGAGGTGATTTCATGTCCAAGTGACGCAGTGCCTGTGTCCAGACGCAACAGCTTTCCATTGAGGCAACGGTGAGTTTCGTTGCGTTCGGCCCGCACCAGATGGGGTGGAGATCAAGTTAATAGCTCATGGACGACGTTACCATGGACATCGGTCAGCCTGAAGTCACGACCCGCATGGCGATAGGTGAGTCTTTCATGATCCATGCCGAGGAGGTGGAGAATTGTGGCTTGCAGGTCGTGAACATTGACTTCGTTCTCACCGAGTTGATCGCCAAGTTCATCGCTACTACCGTGAACGATCCCACCTTTGATCCCCGCTCCAGCAAGCCATGTGCTGTAGACACGCGAGTGGTGACCTCGGCCGTCGGTTCCTGGAGAAGCAACGAAGGGGCTGCGGCCAAACTCCGTAGTGAATACCACCAGGGTGTCGTCAAACATGCCTCTCAATTTCAGGTCTTGCAGCAGTGCGGCGATGGGGCGATCCACGTTTTTGGCCAAGCGATCATATTTAGTCAGCTCGGCATGTGCATCCCAGTTACGGTCCACTCCACTGTCCCCATCAATCAGTTCTACAAACCTCACGCCACGTTCTACCATGCGTCGGCCAACAAGGCATTGCCACGCGAAGCTGGAGGTGTCATCGGGGTCGAGTCCGTAGAGATCAAGAGTCGATTGAGACTCCTGGCGGACATTGAACAAATCAGGTGCCTCCAATTGCATTCCAGCGGCTGTTTCAAACGACTTGATCCGTGAACTGAGTTGTGAGTCACCTTGGCGGTCTTTGAGGTGCTGTTGGTTGAAGTAGGAGAGCATATCCAGTTCAGTCCGCTGCAATTCTGCTGTTTCAAGGCGGCGGTGCATGTTGGCGATCGGTTCGCTTCCCGGGATGACTCTTGTGCCCTGATGTACCGCTGGTAGAAAGTCCGATCCCCAGACTTGGCCTCCCGCGTACGGTAGGCCTGCCGAGATGACCATAAAAGCCGGCAGGTTCGCATTTTCAGATCCCAGCCCGTAGCTGATCCACGATCCCATGCTCGGTCGATTGAAAGTGGCTGATCCGGTGTGAACTCCGATGGTGGCACCAAAGTGATCGCCGTTGAGATTGGTCATGGAGCGGATCATGCACAGGTCGTCGACCTGATTGCCAATGTGTGGGAACAGATCACTGACTTCCGTTCCGCATTCACCATAAGGACGGAACTTCCAGCCACTTCCTTTATAGAAGTTGCGGGCCCGATGTTGCTCATTGTGTTTTGCGTTCAGCACAGGCTTGGGATCGAAAGTGTCAACATGAGACACGCCACCGGTCATGAACAGGAAAATGACACGCTTGGCCTTCGCTGGAAAATGCGGGGCTTTGGGAGCCAGTGGATCCAACACGGCTGCCGGTTCGGTCGCCATCAGTTCGGACAGCATCCCCGGTAGCAGCAGGCCAGCACCTGACAATGATCGTATGAAGCGACGTCGATGGATTGACATGATGTTTTAATCCACGAAAAGGAATTCATTACTGGACAGCATTGCACGAATGAGGCTTGACCACGCGGTTGGCTCCCCAGACGAAGTACTGGCATGTGATATCAGTTGGTGGTTTTTTTCCAGTTCCTCAGCGTTTGGTTTCCGCCCGAACAGTGTCTGGTAACACCACTCGATGCGACTGGAGAAGTCCGGATGACTTTCGAGCAAGGATGAGGTGATGCGATTCGCTTCGTCCTGAATAAATGCCGAATTCATGAAGTAGAGGGACTGCAAACTGGTGTTGGTTGGACGTCGCACTCCCACATGAAGGTTGCCATCGGGCGCGTCAAATGTATCGAGGAAAATGTTTTTACGTATCCTTTGACGAAAAAGATAGATGGTGCGTTTGTCACTATCAAACCGTCCTACATAAGGTTCGTGCTGCCGAAAGTAGTAGGTCAGGTGGTGCGGTAGTGGATGGCGATGAGCCGGGGTCAGGTCAAGTTTGCCGCTGATGGCCAAGATCGAGTCTCTGATTTGTTCTGCATCCAGACGACGTCGATTTGCCCGCCACAGGTAGATGTTGTCAGGGTCAATCTCGGCGTTATGGGAAAGGTGCTGATTGCCGCGTTGGTAGGTATCGGACGTCAGAATGAGTCGGTGCAACGCTTTGATCGACCAATCGTTCTGTATCAGGTACGCTGCCAGAAAATCAAGCAGTTGGGGATGAGAAGGGCTGCTCCCCCGTGCACCAAAATCACTGGTTGAACTCACGATCCCCCGACCAAAGTGATGGTGCCATATTCGATTGGCGATGACCCGCGCGGTGAGCGGATTGTCTGGGTCTGCGATCCAGTCGGCCAATTGGAGTCGTCCACTCTGGTCAATCGCGTCATCGAGCAGATGCCCGCCAAGGACTTGCAGAAAACCTCGCTGCACCATTGGTCCTAACGATCTGGGATTGCCCTGCTTTTGAATGGCTGCATTGCCGGGGTCTCCTTCGCTCACCGCATACGCCGTTTCCAGAGGGGGGAAATCTTCTGCAAGGATTGCGATCTGGTTGCGAAGTTCCTGGACTTCTTGCCAGGCTGTCTCGCGGTTGTAGCCAGGAATGTTGATGGGTTTTGTCTGGAAAGAACGGTAACGTTCGAAAGCCACTCTTTCCTGCTTTCTCAGCTTGTTTAATTCCTCGTGAAAAACAGCCAGAGTCTCTTGTGCCTGCTTGTCTCCTACTCGATAGACAAAGTTTTCCCGGTACGGTTTGTGTTCGGCACCCGCGTGCGGATAAGTCGTGCTGGAAAAGATTCCGTACAACGCGTAGTAGTCAGCCGTGGGGATCGGATCGAATTTGTGGTCATGGCACCGTGCACAGCCAATCGAAAGACCAAGGAATGATTTTCCCAGATTATCCAGTGTGTCTTCGATGGTAATGTGGGGTTGGCTCTGCGGGCTTACACCAATGCGACGCGAAATCGTCAAGTAACCTGTGGCAATCGTCCGTTCCCAGCGGTTGTTCTCCCCATTGGATTGCAGCAGATCACCTGCGATCTGTTCTTTGATGAATTGGTCGTAAGGCTTGTCTGCATTGAACGCGTCAATGACATAATTTCGATATTTGTAGGCTTCGGGAATCGGGAAATCAGCTGCGTCGCCGGCGGTGTCGGCGTAGCGAACCAAATCAAGCCAATGCTGGGCCCATCTTTCGCCGTAATGGGGAGATGACAATAAACGATTCACAAGTGCTTCGACTGCATGTCTTCGATCCTTTGATGCATCAGCGACGAACTCACTGCTTTCGTGAGGCTTGACAGGCAAGCCAGTCAGATCGTAAGTGATGCGGCGGATCAATGTTTGTGCTTCTGCAGGGTCAGCGGCAGGGATGCCGTGTTTCTTTTGGATCTCTGTGATGTAGGTATCGATCGGGTTCTGGGATGATGGTGTGTTGCGTACTGATGTTGCATTCGCAATCGCAGCTGGGCTTAGCGGTTGGAAGGACCAGAATTTGCGTTCTTCATCAGTGATCCCGTATTCATCAGGGCCTGTGCTGGACAACCGAATTGGCTTCGGCCATGCGGCGCCCTCCGTGATCCATTTTTCAAAGACCCTGACCTCACCCTCTTTCAGCGGTTCCGAGGGCGGCATGGTGATCTCGCTATGTTGCTTGGCAATAACCTTCCACAACAGGCTCTGCTGGGGCTTGCCCGGAACGATTGCCGGACCGGAGGTCCCGCCAGCGAGCATGTCCTTCAGCGAATCCAGCCGCAAGCCACCTTCAGCTTTGCGACGGTGGCACTCATAGCATTTGCGAGCGAGAAGCGGACGTACACGTGACTCGAAAAACTCTTCCTTCTCTGTGGCTAAGGTCTCCTCTTTTGCAAAGGCTTGTGAAGCCATGTCTGTCCAAAGCATGCAGTAAGAGAGCATCCCGAACGAAAACAATCGGCTGGAAAGGTTTCGGGCCCACATGACAACAAGAGAATCAGGTAACGAAATGTGACGAAAGCGAACTTTAAATGTAAACTCACCGAATCAGAGCCGACGTGTTAGTTTACCCTTTTGTGTGCTGGTTTGTTGTGTGCTGGTTTGCCCGTTACCACCAACCGATTGGGACCATCAAACAATTGGGGTGAGCTGACCGGAATTTGGATGATTCGTCTCACTTTATCAGGAATGAATGTGCCACAACTGAATGAGGACCCGTCTCAGTACGATTCACTCGGTTATTGTGTGTTTCGTGAAGTGCTGAGCGCTGACACCGTTGCGTGTGTGCAGCAGGATTTGGGGAAAA
>JAPOKD010000348.1 GCA_029977825.1 Planctomycetota bacterium
AACGTTTCACTCAATACCCAAACCGGGATATTCCGATTTTCCCGATCCCCCAGTTGTATCGGTCATTCAATCGAGTTGGCAAGCATCATTGAGTTTAACGGTCAATCGCTTCAGACAAGCCTTAGCGTCAGTCGATGTCCATCATGCACAAGGGAAGCAAGAGCGTTCACTGTACGCTCGAATCGCTAATGGCAAGGTTGCCGCTAACTGAAAGCTGACATCCGCATTAGGCGAATACGTGACCAAGACCATCCCCAACTATCTGCGCATCCACCATGGCATCGAACGTCCGGAATCGACCACCGGTGAGCAGTCGCAAAATGTGATTACCAGTTTCTGGAACTCTTACTCAGACGCCACTGGCTGGAGAATTGACTCGCGAGCTTCTCGAAACAGCAACACGCTTGAATTATTACCAGCCGTAACAAGCGAAACGCCTCATGGGCATGATGATGAATTCGCACCGACCGTTGGACGTATTGCAGCTACGCGACTTGCTGCTGCAGCATCCAGCCTGACCGATCAAGTACTACGGATTCGCGAATGCCTCCGACAGCGTGAAGTAGAACTGGCTTCTGCTGCTGCCATGATTGGCGTGGAATACGACGCCAACGTCACAGCTGATCAAATTGAACAAACGCTTTCAGATGCAATAGAAGCTTGCAAGTGTGATGCCGCCGCGCTGTACATGCTGGATGAAGATACGCGTTACCTCAAAGCAAGGTCGGTTGTTGGACTCCCGATAGAACGTCTGCAGAATCCCCCCCGAGAACTCCGTGGTAGCCGCGGCGATCTCGAAGCAATGGTGCAGGATGTAGTCACCATTGACAACATGACTACAGGTTCGATTGACACCTGGAACAGCCCCGAACCATTTGCTGCAGGAATCTGTGTTGCGATCAAAGTCGATGACATCCCGATCGGTACACTATGGCTGTTCCGCGAGACCACGACTGAATTCGGCAGCACAGAAGCAGCTATCGCGCGGCTGGTGGCAACGAATCTCTCACTCTTACTGAGACAGACACCGCAGACGGAAATTTTTGAGAATTCTCAACCGCACCATGCGATTCAGGAAATCGCGCAATGGCAATATGAGTCCCTTCCTGTTGGTTCCGCACTCGCCGAGGGCTGGCGTGTTGACGGGACAATCGAATCCAAGGAATCATGGGCGACAGGCTGGCACCACTGGGATGTACTTCCCGATGGAACACTGATGATCGCCATTGCGGAGGCGACCGACCCGACTGCCACGGGGGCCATGCATGCCGCAGTCGCCCGTGCTGCTCTTGCGGCACACTCCGGATATCGGCACACACCTGCTCAATTGATCCAACGAGTCAGCGACACTCTTTGGCAGACCAACACGGGCGAACAGCTGGTGTCACTGACGTACGCTCATGTCGATCCAGAGACCGGTGATGGAATTGTCGCTTCGGCCGGAACCATCAGCGCCCTGATCAGTAGTCGCTATGGATATCGACCACTGATCAGCAATCTCAGTGCTCCGCTCAACACCAGTATGGACAGTAACGCAGCCAACCATGAATTCCACCTGCTAAAGGGAGAAACGTTGCTGGCGTATTCAAAGGGTTTTGCGACTGCGGGCGCCGACCAAATGACACTCGGAGGGCACATCCGGACAGCCATGCAAATGGAAGATCGGAGTCCACTAGCTCTGCTTCGGCGACAACTGATCGATCTTCCGGTCACCTCGGAACGCGGAGCCTTGACACTACTTCGGACCTGATGCAACCATGAGCGACAACGGCAATGCATTGGATTTCAATTCTGTTCATCCAACAATTGCTCAATCGTTGCACGCATTTGTTGCTCACCGTCAGCTCCCTGCCAATTCAGCTCGCCCTGCCACCAACGCCGAAGAAAACCCTTTCGATCAACCAGATACACGGTCGGCCACATTGTATTGCTCCAGTTTTTCCAATTGGATGACTCGAGATCCAACAATAACGGGTACTTCATTCCCTCACGTTTGGCAGCGGCCGCTACCTTCGCGGCGTTACGTTCGGCTGCGGTTTCCGGCGTCTGAATTCCAATCACAACAAGATCGCGATCTGCATAATCTTGCATCCAAGCTGTATAGTGTGGAAGATTTCTTTGGCAATTGATGCACTGATAGGCGTAAAAGTGAATTGCAACCACTTTGCCCTGCAAGTCGGACAACTTGACTGGCTCACCCTGAATCCATTGAGCATCATCGAGAGACAACTCGGGAGCCAGCGGGTACGTCCGCCGAACCTTGCTAAAATCAAAAGGTGCCCCGGTTAACTTGCTCAAACGGCGCTGTTGAACATCTGTCAATTCTTTTTTGACAACAGCTAGTTCCTGCTGCTTGAGATGCTCGCGTTGCTCAAGGTGTCCTGCCTCGTTTGACAGCTTACTGCTTGAATTGTCCGTCGCTTGAAAAGCAGCCGCCAGCGTCTCAACTTGCTGGCTGGAAAGTTCAAGCTCGTCGATGACGTCGCCGCGTAACAACATTCGAGTCCCAAGGGCCTGACGCCGCAACTGGAGCAGCCTTTGCTGCTGCAATGCCGTGAGTATCACTTGCAGCTTCGCCTCCAATTGCCCAACCAGCTTGCTGATCTCACGTTCTCGTGCCAGCACTTTCAAATTACGGCTACGAAACCAAGGGCCGTCAATGCTCCGCAAAGCCAACAAGACCTTCTCCTTCTGCTGATCACTGAACCGCAAATCCAGCTGTACAGCATCATCACGAATCATCTGTAGCAGTACTGGTTGCCCCGCCGATGCTGGAGTCTCAGCAATGCAACAGCCGTCGCCCATCATGGTCGCCCACACCACCAAGCAAGCAACCTTTATCGACCAGTACGTTACGCTCATAAAGTGGGCACCCCCGCTCTCAAACACCAACGACTAACCACCTGATTCCCGACAACTGGCTGCCAGAAATGGAAAAAAACAACCCGATTCAGTCAAAGAAAAACATCAGCCGGTACACCCAACCTCAGCTCAAGCAAAAATATCTTTAATGACCTCACCGTGCACGTCAGTGAGTCGAAACTCACGTCCACTGTACTTGAATGTCAGCTTCTCATGATCTAGCCCTAACAAGTGCAGCAAAGTCGCATGCCAATCGTGCATGTGAATCTTGTCTTGTATTGCATGATGACCGAACTCATCCGTCTCCCCATAGGAAAAACCGGCTTTCACACCTCCACCCGCGACAAAGGAGGTGAAGCCATAGGGATTGTGATCGCGACCGGTACCATTCGCCTGAGCATACGGCGTTCTTCCAAACTCACCTCCCCACCAAACCAGCGTATCCTCCAAAAGACCTCGCTGCTTCAAGTCTGCCAACAAACCAGCAATCGGCTTATCAACTTTCATCGCATGATCGGCATGCTTCCCGAGGTTCGAATGCTGATCCCAACGGGGGTTGTTGGTATTATCGCCATAGTTGACTTGGATGTACCTGACGCCTGCTTCGGATAAGCGTCGCGCCATCAGGCACTGTCGACCAAAATCATCGGTTTCCTTCTCGCCTATGCCGTACATCCTTTGAACATGCTCAGATTCCTCGGAAAGATCCAGGATATCGGGAACTGACCGTTGCATTCGCCAAGCCAACTCATACGAATTGATCATGGCATCCATTTCTGTATCGCCCACACGCGACTGTCGTTGAATCGCATTGATTTTTCGCAATGCCTCAAACTGCCTCAATTGCTCATCTGACTTCAGCTTGGGGTTGGTCAAATTCCGAATTTGTGCATCAGTTGCCGCCACCCCTGCGCGCCCGACTGGCGTGCCCTGATAAACTGCCGGCAGAAAAGCATTACCAAAGTTTCTTGGCCCACCATTACCCATCGAAGGCTGCAAAGTCACAAAACCCGGCAGGTTTTCACTTTCACTTCCAAGCCCATACTGCACCCACGACCCCACCGATGGCCGAACAAAGTTGATTGATCCTGTATGCAGGAATAACGTGGCCGGACCATGCGCCACACCATCGGTATGCATCCCTTTCAGAAAACACAGATCGTCAACATGCCGCGCGATATTTGGAAAGAGTTCGGAAACATGCTGACCACATTCACCGTACTGTTTGAACTTCCAAGGAGATTTGAAGACGCGATGTTTCGTGATTGTCTTCGTTTTGGCGAGAACACGGGCATCATCAAACGTTCGATTCTCTCCGTCATGTTTTTCCAGCAGTGGCTTGTAGTCAAACGTATCAACATGGCTTGGGCCACCCTGCATGAACAGAAAGATCACACGTTTCGCACGCGCGGGAAAATGAACTGGTTTGGGCGCAAGCGGATTTCGACTCGCCGCGCTGGCGTCGCGGTGAGCCATTGATGCTGCCGCCAAGTACCCAAACCCGCAGGCTGTTGACTTCAGAAGATCTCGTCGAGTTGATTTCATCAATTCACCCAATTTCTCTCAATTCAGATACCGAAAATCAATGCACTGAAATAGCAATCGATACACCATCGCCCACTGGGCGGGCGTTCCGGATCGACCATTGTTGGCCAACAAATCCATCATCACCTGCTGCTCTTGCTCATGAGGATCACGCCCCAAAACCTCACGATATGCCCGACGCAACATTTGCTGCGGTTCTGCAGAATGCTCTGCAACAAGTCGCGCGGCAGCATCAGCAGCCTGATCCATCACAAATGGCTGGTTCATCATCAGTAAAGCTTGCGAAGCAACGTTGCTGGCCGTCCTCGAACCACCCTGAATGTTTGGATCAGCAAAATCAAACACCTCAAATATTTCGGGAAGCCTATTCCGAAACACCGGCACATAAACACTGCGTCGCAGCCCATCAAATTGATACCCATACTCGCTGGAAGTCCCATTCTTGATGCCCGATCCGCCCATCGTCAAATCGAGATTGCCAGACGCCATCAGGATCGAATCTCGAATGTCCTCGGCCCTGAGACGCTTGACCGTTCGCCGACCATAGAACCGGTTTTCCACATCCAACAACTGCTGATCCGCAGCAACGTGAGCACTCAATTGATAAGCCCTTGAACTGACAATCTCACGCACAAGCTTTTTAATGGACCACCCATTCTTCACCAATGAGAAGGCAAGGTAATCAAGTAACTCGGGATGCGTTGGCGTATCGCCGGTACTGCCAAAGTTATCAACGCTGGCAACAATTCCTCGCCCCATGGTCCAATACCAGACACGATTTGCAATCACTCGAGCAGTCAGAGGGTTCTTTTCGTGAGCAACCCACGCGGCCAATTCGGAACGTCCACTTTCATTTTTGCTAACCGTGGGCAAACCCTCCCAGGAAGCCACTTGCAACACTCCCCGGGGAACGAGATCCCCTTTTGAATGTGTCATTCCTCGAATTGCGATATGAATGTCAGCCGGCGATTCACCATCCCGTGGTGCCATCGCCAATGGCCGCTTTGGCATTGCCTTTTTCAGGGCTTTTACTTGCTTGCTCAAGCGGTCAACCTTCTTCTTTGCTGCCGCAATATTTTTCTTCCGAGCCTCTTCCTCAGCTCCTGTAGCAGCGTCATCTGCAGGCTGTTGCTGTGCAACCTTCTCCTTCGCTTCATTCAAGATTGGCACCCATATGATTGCGTCGGCAATCACCACCCCATCATCTGTACCCTGCGTGTCAAGCAGAACACTTGCGTCCTGTTTTTCAGCAAACTCAAAAATCCCCAGGGATTGCATCAACGCATCCACTGGCGGCTGCTTGCGCTGATTGACTTCCACAACCGTTTCACCGTTCGCATGCTTGATCCGATAGGGAACTTTCGTGGCACGGTTGGCACCTGCCGAGTAGGTGGCGAATACCTCATACCTCGCGGGTTCGGGCAGCGTTGCCCGATAAAGAACAGACTTCGCTCCTTTGTCACTTTGCTCATCATGGATGTAGTCAGCACCCACGTAATGCGCAACGCTGGTAGAACTTTTCCAGTCACCAACCACTTCCGCATCAACACTATCCACCACAAAGCCATCCAGCTTGCCCGCGGCGACTGATTTTGTTTGTTGAGTGCTGTTTCCAGTAAGCTCGTTCAACGCACGCGTCGCCACCGAAAGCTCTTTTTCCTTAGCTTGCAAATCCTCGGTACTGACCAGCAGTGCAGCTTCCTCACCGGCTGAAAGCGGCAGTTCGACAGTGTTCCAAGTGGACACATTCGAATGATTCATTGAATGCGTACTCTTGAAAATTCCTGCCAGAGCGTAGTAGTCTCGCGTCGGAATCGGATCAAACTTGTGGTCATGGCAA
>JAPOKD010000242.1 GCA_029977825.1 Planctomycetota bacterium
AGCCCCGTTGGTCATAAGCAACGACCTGAAATGTCTTGGCCAGTTCTGGCATCTGGTTTCGCCACGTGTACCAATAATCAGGAAAGCCATGGATCATGATCAACAACGGACCTTTCCCCGCCGTGACGTAATGAATCCGCGTGTCGCCTGATTTAGCGTAACCGTGCTCGCCAAGAGAGGTGGATTCAGGTGTCAGGTCAGCTGCTATTACTCCGCTACAGGAAACGATGAAAATGCACGTGAAGGTCAAAATCTGAGTGAGTAACAGAAGGCACAGGCGGCGGCAGCGATGTGGTGTCGTAGACAGCAACTTTACTTTTTCAAGCCTGATTGTGACGTGTTGGATAGCCTGATTAAACATGAAATGAATCTTGCGAGAGAATGGGAATGTCAGGTGGTTGTTCGTTTCGCCGGCTGACGTGATTGTCACTTGGTTTTTACCAACAGAAAGGTTTGGAATCCGCAACCAGTCATGGGGTTTCGCTCAGGTATGGGACATCGGTAAGGATGGAAACACGACAGGCCCGAGCTTTGGTCTGCTCTTGACTAGCATACCTGCCATGCGATCAAACATCGTTGCCCCTCCTGCGGGGTGGCTTCATTAATACCGCGATTCACAACCGGATTGTCGTTACCTATGGTGGTCTTGAACGACTCACGTCGTTTGGGGTGGAAGTCAGGATAGACTTATAGCCGGAACGGATTTGGTAAAAGTCTGCAGAACATGCACATCGTTGATTTTATCTGAAGTCACTGTGGCGATCGCGGGTAGAAAATGCACTGGGAAGAATGAGTGAGTCAGGAAATGACGGTTCAAAGTCGAGATTTCAAGCAGGTCATTGTGATGCGTCATGATCTGAACATGCGACGAGGGAAACAGATTGCCCAGGGGGCTCATGCGTCGATGGCATTTTTGAGTTCAAGATTGAAAGTGTCGGGAGCCGTCTCGATGAACGATTTTGATGAGGCAGCCCACGCTTGGCTGTCGGGTGGGTTTGCGAAAATTTGCTGTCGTGTTGACAGCGAGAGCGAACTGTTGGCGATCCGCGATTTGGCGATCGAGCAGGGCTTGGAAGTTCACATGATCACGGACAGTGGAAAAACCGAATTTCATGGAGTGCCAACGAACACGTGCTTGGCAATCGGGCCCGCAGAGTCATCAAAAATAGATGCTATCACCGGAGAATTGAAATTGCTTTGATGTGTGGCCCCGCGTCGCCTCGGGTGGCTGCGGAAAAATGTTCCGCGGGGGGTGGCTTGTGCCCGATTCCATGATTCGATCGGGACTTTTGAGGATTTCATGTGTCCAAGGTTGAATGCGGGGAATGGTTTGAGTAGCTAGACTGGTAGTCATCCTGCCATGTTTTTACCGCTCCGCCCTGCCTCTGCCCACGCCGTTTTTTTCATGCACTCGTTCCCAGTCCGGCGATCAACACTCGCATTTTTCCTGACTTTCTCAGTGTTGCTGTTTCTGATGGCCAGTGCGGTCAGCACTCACGGACACGCAGAGAGTCCTCCTTTCATTGCTGGATTTGAACGATTTGCCAGACACGGCGATTTGAGTCTTAGTGATGCTGGCGGTTTGCTTGTCAGTGAGTTGAGCTGTGCGGCCTGCCATGAGTCCGCCGATCCCCAATTGACACCCAAGCGTGGGCCGACGTTGGTTGGTGCTGCAAATCAATTTTCGCAAAAATGGTTGCGCGAGTATTTGAACGATCCGAGTGGAAAAAAAGCCGGTACGACCATGCCACATAGGCTGCGGCATCTTGATGCCAGCCAGCGGCAAGCGGTGGTCAACAAACTGGTGGCATTCTTAAGCACTCAGAAGAAGCCTTTCGAAACAGTGCGTGCAACCGGTGCGGTTGCTGTCATGCACGAATTTTGGAATCAAGGTGACCCTTTGCGGGGTCGGAATCTCTATCACACTGTGGGGTGCGTTGCTTGCCATCAGCCCGATGCAAATCAGGAGACGAACAAAACGCAACCTTCGGCAGTTGATCAGATGATTGCACAGCTTGATTCCGAGGAATTGCGGGAACTCGGTTTGTTGCGGGCTGCGCGTCGCGTCGCGTCTGTTCCACATGGTGATCTGGTCGGTAAATACACACGTCGAGCATTGACAATGTTCTTGCTTCGCCCTGATTCAGTCCGTCCCGGGGCCAGAATGCCGAACTTGCGTTTGTCACCCAGCGAGGCAGCAGACCTGACCGCCTATTTGTTAGGTGAAAGGATGGGGGAATTATCTATTCAGGAATCCTCGCTGGATTCTGCGATGATTGAAGAAGGAAGATCTTTATTTGTGGAGCTTCAGTGCAGTAATTGTCATGAGGCGGTTGGTGTGACTGCCCCAAAGATGGCAACTCCGTGGAAAAAGTTGAATCCTGCCACTGAACTGAATTGTCTGACAAAGCCAACGGCGGCAATGCCAGATTACGGACTCGATGATCTTCAGGTTGAGTCGATCAAAGGGCTGCTGGAATCTGATTCGTTGATGGCGGAGTTAGATGAAGCGAAGTCGGTGCACCGCCGAATGCTGCAGCTCAATTGTTATGCTTGTCATCAGCGAGAAGTAGAGCTGCCAGATGGTGGCAGGTCGGAGGTGCTTGGCGGAGTTGGGCGTTACAGGAAGTCATATTTTGAAATGATTGAGCAGGTCGATCTGGGTGACGAAGGACGCTTGCCTCCACCATTGACTGGTGTCGGAAGTAAACTCCAGACAAAGGCTTTGAAAGCAGTTTTCGACCAACGGACACCTGCTTACCGTCGCCATATGAAAGCTCGTATGCCTGCTTATCATGCCAGTTCAGTCAAAGACCTGGTGGAAGAATTGCCGGTCGCCGACCGGGCTGGAAGCAAAACGGAATCAGTGGTCTTCGGTAAGGTTGGCGATTCACTGCTTCGAGCTGGGCACGAGCTGTCGGGAACCGGGTGTGTTGAATGTCACTATTACCGAGGTGAAGGCTTGCCGGGCGTTATCGGTCTGGATCTTGCGGGAATCACCACACGTGTACGGCCAGAGTGGTTTCATGATTTTGTGCTCGATCCGGGTGCTCTCAAGGACCGGACTCGCATGCCCACGTTTTTTCCTGATGGCAAAAGCAATCGTCCGGATCTGTTGGAGGGTGACGTAGAGAAACAAGTCGCTTCGCTGTGGTTCTATTTGAAAGGCCTCGCTAACCAGCCATTACCAGACAAAATTGAAAAGGTCCGTTCGCAAAATTATGAATTGCGGCCGGACAATCGACCTGTCGTGCTGCGTTCTTTCATGCAGGATGCGGGTACCCATGCCATTGCCGTCGGTTTTCCCGAGCGGATTCACTATGCTTTTGATTCCGAGAAAATCCGTTTGGCTTCTGCCTGGAAAGGCCGCTTTATTGATGCGCGAGGTACCTGGTTTGAGCGTTTTACGCCGCCTGCCGAACCTCTTGGTGAATCGCTGATTCGTTTTCCGCAAGGTCAGCCGTTTGCCCTACTCGATCGTGAAGAGATTCGCTGGCCCGCTTGGGGGGACCAGATGAACTTGTATCAGTTTCGTGGGTATCGGCTCGATGCCAAGGGCGTGCCGACTTTCTTGTATCAATTTGCTCAATGGCAAGTTGAAGATCGTATCGAGCCGATGCGACAAGGTGGACTGCGTCGGCAGTGGGTCATCAAGCCGGTGGAAGGTCAGATGGCTGCCTTCCGGGATGAATCCGTTGTTCTGAATCTTTGTGTGCATCAGGCGACGAAATTGACGCGAAAGTCAGCGACTCAGGTGCATGGGGGTGGCTTGTCGACGCGAATTATCAGGTCTCCTGAGGACGCCGATAGCGCAGATTTACGAATTATCACAGCAGAAAAGAGTGAGCGGTGGATTGTGCCTGTGAGTGGAAAAGAACGACAGACGATAGTGGTGGAGTACGGGTGGTGATGAAACTTGCAAAATTGAAACATTTCACCACTGCGCTTGGATTCTGGTTCATCGGGATCCAGGCTGTCGTTGGTGTTGAGCCGGCAGAAAAAGATTACTATCGCTTGTTGTCGGTGGCGACAAGCAAGGCTCCTACCGAGTCAAGGTCCAAGAACTGGAAGCCTTCGCCTGAGGGATTGCCACTTGAAATCAGTGGCATGACTTTCTTGGATGATAAGCGTCTGGCTGTTGCCATCCGCAAAGGTGAGATCTGGATTTTGGATGGGGTCTATGATGATCCTGCAACCAATGTCACGTATAAACGTTTTGCAAATGCACTACACGAACCGTTGGGTTTGTTGCAACATGACGGTGCGCTCTACACAGCACAACGCAGTGAGCTGACAAAAATACGTGATGTCGATGGTGATGATGTTGCTGATGAGTATTTGACTGCAGCAAAAGGCTGGGGAGTCACAGGGCATTACCATGAGTACGCGTTTGGTCCCAAACTGGATGCGGCTGGCAACCTATGGATCACTTTGAACATCGGGATGGGGCTCAAGGGCGACCAGTTGAAACGGGCTATCCCAGAAGCGCCACTGGGCTACCGCCAAGGGCGATGGCGTGGTTGGGGGATGGTTCTCACGCCGCAGGGGAAGCTTGTTCCGATGTGTGCGGGCATGCGATCACCGGCCGGGTTGGGGGCCAATGCGGCGGGTGACATGTTTTACACCGATCAACAGGGGAATTGGGTCGCTACCAACTCGTTACACCATCTCAGATCTGGTGTCTTCTTTCATCACGCTGAAGCTTTGGCATCGATGAATCAGCCAGAGTCAACAATCAACAACGTGGAAAAAATCCCCGCCGGTGTCCCATTTCCGGAAGCACTCATGCAGTTTCCCCAATTGCGACCTCCCGCAGTTTGGTTTCCTTACAAGCGAGCTGGACAGTCGCCGACCGACATCATGCTGGATGCCAGTGCTGGAAAGTTTGGGCCATTTTCGGGTCAGTTTTTTGTAGGTGAATTCACTCAGGCAGGTGTCAATCGTGTCTTTCTTGAAAAGGTTGGTGGTGAATACCAAGGGGCATGTTTTCCATTTCGGAGTGGCTTTGCATCCGCTGTCCTACGGCTGGCACAAGGCGCAGACGGTAGCATGTTTGCAGGATTGACCAATCGAGGTTGGAGTAGTCTTGGCAATGCGAGTTATGGCTTGCAACGCTTGGTTTGGACCGGGAAAACACCGTTCGAAATTCAAGAGATGCATGCGACAAAGGATGGGTTTGAGTTGCTTTTTACCTTGCCTGTTGATCCGAAATCAGCGGGTGATCCGGCATCGTATGCAATGCAGAGCCACACCTATCTGTACCATTCGGCCTACGGAAGTGAGGAAATACAGAAGCAGGATCTGACCGTCAGGTCAGCGACCGTGTCTGAAAACGGACGTCGTGTTCGTCTGGTGATTGATGGTTTGCGCGAGCTCTTTGTGCATGCTTTGGAAGCTGACGGAGTGCGAAGCAAGGAAGGAATCCCACTGCTGCATCCCGATGCCTATTACACGCTGAACAAGCGTCCCGAGCACTGAACAGGCACCCCGAGCACTGAACAGGCACCCCGAGCACTGAACAGGCAACCCGAGCACTGAACAGGCAACCCGAGTCATCGATTCCTTGAAGAGCCGATTTGTTCATGGCAGGCATCATCGAATTTTAGATGGCTGGGTGCGGCGGCTGAATCACTGTCCGTTACCGTGAAAAATTCGGGTTGGGTCTGGGGCGTTTTGCATCCATGGATTCCAGAATGGCAGATAGTCGATTTTGCATCGCCTTTACTTTGTCTGGCTGTTTTTCTGTCAGGTTATTGGATTCAGAAAGATCATTTTTCAGGTCATACAGTTCCGAAATGCCTTCGTCGAATTGGATCAGCTTCCAATCCCCTTTGCGGAGAATGCTGTAGGGGCCGGGAGCATGTCGGTAATGAGGGAAATGCCAGATCAGCTCGTCGCGATCCAGCCCTGTGACGCCACCCGACTTCAGGAGCGGTAGAAGTGACAAGCCATCGATTTCTCGATTCGCTGGTGCAGGGACGCCCGCTGCATCCAGAATCGTAGGGAAGACGTCGATTGAACAAACAGGAGTATCCGATTCGGTACCCGGCTTGATGTGACCGGGCCACCGCACCAGAAAAGGTACACGGATTCCACCCTCGTAGGCATAGCCTTTTCCGCTTCTCAGAGGAGCGTTCTCGGTGGGGCGGCCGCCATTGTCCAGACCACCATTGTCTGATGTGAAAATGATCATGGTGCGATCATCCAAATCCAGTTCTGCAAGTGTCTTGAGAATCTGTCGGGTGGAATCGTCAATGGACTCCACCATGGCTGCGTACTTTGCATTGACATCCGATTTTCCATCCTGTTTGTACTTGGCAGCCACCGTCTCGATGGCTTGGATCGGAGTATGTACCGCATAGTGGCCAAGATTGATAAAGAACGGCTCGTCTTTCCACTGTCGGATCAACTCAACCGCTTCATCGGCTTCTCGATGGGTCAGGAATTCTCCTTGTTTGCGACCTGGTAACGATGGAATGCCCGCTCGAATCATTGGGTGGCGGTGTTTGGGTTGGTTATAAGGGTCGAAATAAGAAGGTGGTTGCCCATAGTCACACCCTCCACGATTTTCATCATACCCCTGCCCAGGTGGATACCACGATTCGTCGCCCAAGTGCCACTTGCCAATGTAAGCCGTCTTGTAACCGTGAGAGCCAAGTACTTCCGCAACGGTTACCTCGTTGTGCTCCATCCAATAAGGATTGGGTGGACACAACATCTTGCGATTGTTTCCACCTACGTATTCCGTGGGGTTCTGCGCCGGTGTCCCCAAATTGCCACGTTGAAACAGACTGCGGATCCAATCGGTGACACCAATGCGTGCAGGGTAACGCCCGGTTTGTAGAGCTGCTCGGGTTGGTGAACAGACCGCGCAGGCTGCGTAGCCATTTGTGAACCGTAGCCCTTCGGAGGCAATTCGATCAATATTGGGTGTCTTGTAATAATCACTGCCCTGGCATGATAAGTCCATCCAGCCAAGATCATCCACAACAACCAGAATTACATTAGGTGGCACCTGTTGCGATTCAGATTCTTTGCCGAATGCACCATCGGTGCAGGCAAGTGTGCTGGCCACGAACAGGATTATTGACAATGCCACTAGTGGCGTACATGCAGGAGCAGCGGAAGCAGGACGACGCATTTATAATTCAACCTTCAGCAATGTGTGGCCACGGAAACAGTTTTCAATCATGATTGTATCCCAAAGCGACGCGAATGCGTTCTCATTGAAATACCAGTCGTAAAACGGAAGATCGCGTGTTGTTCAGTAAGGATCTCATACGGGTTGCCGCGTCTTGTGCCGGGATTGTGCTGCTTGTCAGTTCCGACTCCGGCCAGTCCGTTACCCAAACCGCTCATGCGTCGGATCCTATCAAACGGAAAAACGTTTTATTCATTGCCGTCGACGATTTGCGGGTCGAATTGGGCTGCTACGGACAAAAACATGTTCGGTCACCAAATATCGACAAGCTTGCGGCCGGGGGAACCCTGTTTGAACATGCATATTGTCAGCAAACGGTGTGTAATCCATCACGTGCATCGCTGTTGACCGGGAAGAGTCCTGATCAATTACAGGTTTGGGATCTGCCGACCCACTTTCGTGTTCGGACGCCGAACGTAGTGACGCTTCCTCAGCTTTTCAAGCGTCATGGGTATCACACTCAGTGTGTCGGCAAGATTTTTCATAATTGGCGTCAGGATGAATGGCAAGGCGATGCTGTTTCATGGAGTGTTCCTTCCAGCCTTCACTACAACAGCCACGGTAACGACAAGCCGCAGGTTGAAGGTG
>JAPOKD010000133.1 GCA_029977825.1 Planctomycetota bacterium
CCGGCGGTTTCCGGGGCCTGAAACCGGTCACCCTTCAAGCTTTGCAAACTCGGTTCGGATCCACGTTCCTGCGTTTCAGTTTCCAATGAATCTTCAGCGACACCATCACTGATTGCAGCATCATCCTCGGGTGAGATAGCCGAACCCTGATCGCGTTCTCCTAGCTCCTCTGCTTCACTTTCATGATTCCCTGACTCATCCGCGTAGTCTCCGTCCTCTTCGGACTCATCTTCGTACTCGTCGTCCTCTTCAGACTCTTCTTCGTACTCGTCGTCCTCTTCAGACTCTTCTTCGTACTCGTCGTCGGATTCCTCTACCACCTCCTCATCGTCATGACGATCTTCGCTGAATTCCTCTACGACTTCATCATCAACGGCGCGATCATTTTCAACTGGCAATTCCCCGGCGACATCCAGAGAACCCTGTGCTTCATTTTGGAACGAATCAATCTGATTTGTTGCTTTTTCCTCCTCCGACATCCCCGCGCCAAGATCGGATACCTGATCCGATATGGGATCGACTGTCTCTTCAGGTTCATCCATGTCACTCATGAAAATCCATTCAGCATTGGAAAACAGGAAACGGAAAACCGGTGATCAGTACCGGAGAGGATAGTGCGATGTCGCAAGCATCAACTGTGAATTTCGGTACCCACACCACTGGTCGTGAATATCTCCAGCAGCAATGAGTGCCTTAAGCGACCATCAACGATGTGAATTTTCCGAACACCACGCCCCAGGGTTTCGATACAAGCCTCAACCTTGGGAATCATCCCGGCGTCGATCACTCCCTCCTCAATGAGTTGGCGAGCATCATTAGCCGAGAGAGAATGGATAATTGTGTCAGGATTTTCTTTATCTCTTCGAACTCCATTCACATCCGACAGGAACACGAGTTTTTCGGCTCCAAGGCTCTGAGCAACCGCCATGGCAGCAGTGTCTGCGTTGACATTGTAACGCTCACCGTTTGCTCCTTCGCACATCGAGGGGATGACAGGAACCTGATCGGTGTAGGACAGTCCCTCGATGACACTACGATCAACGCGAGTGACTTCACCCACAAAACCAAGATCTTCCTCGGGGTCGGTTGCCAGCTTTTTCCCGAACAGCACATTCGTGGTTTCGAACGAAAGATTCATCCCTCTTCCACCCAACCTCTCAATTTCTTCCGTCAAGAATACGTTGAGGTCCTTCGCGAGCACTTTCTGAACGACCTGCAGCGTGGCCTTATCGGTCACACGGCGGCCACGAACGAAATTCGCCTCGATACCCGCCTCCGCTAACGCCCGATTAATGGCTTTTCCACCACCATGGACAATCACAGGCTTCATGCCAACCGATTCCATGAAAATCACATCGAGTAAGATGTGCATGAGGGCTGATTCGTCATCGAGCAGACTGCCTCCCAGTTTGATCACGGTGGTTTTACCGCGAAAACGTCGAATCCAGCCCATGGCCTCGATCAGTGTATTTGCTTTTCCGATTGCTTCATCCACGCAGAAGTCTCCAATTTGACCGACCAGTCGCTTCGCGATTGTCGATTTCATAATCCACGCGAGGGGGCTAATGGGGTTTTCGGGAAGGGAAAAACCGATCAATTTAGAGTCGGCCATAGAAAGGGTCAATTGAGAACCCCCGTTTGAAACCGCAGACAACAAGGAAAGCCTGAATGAGTGTGCAAAAACTGGCGGTAATAGGAGGCGGACAAATGGGCCGCGCATTGGTCGGGGGCATCGTGGCGAGCGAGGTAATCTCGGCCTCCCAGGTAGTTCTCGTCGAACCAGATGACGCTTCGCGCCAGTGGTGGACAGATAACCACCCCTCAATCAGCTTCGCCGAACTGACCGCTGCGATCGAGCAGTGCGATGCTGCCCTGCTTGCAGTCAAACCAAATATCCTGCTCGAAGTGATCGATGATGCCAAATCAGCATGGCAGGACAAGCTTGTCATCTCAATCGCCGCAGGGATCTGCCTGGACGATCTCAGCCACGGGGTTGGACACTCGCGGGTTGTCCGAGTAATGCCAAACACGCCCAGCCTGGTTCGCCAAGGGGCAAGCGGTTACTGCTGCGGCAGCGAGGTTTCTGCTGAAGATCGAACCTGGGTCCAATCGGTGCTTGAGTCGGTTGGCATGGCCGTGGAAGTTGCTGAGACACAAATGGATGCAGTAACGGGACTCAGTGGATCCGGCCCTGCGTATGTCTGTATCATCATAGAGGCACTTGCCGATGGTGGCGTACTCGCTGGGCTGCCGCGTCCACTGGCGCTCAAGCTCGCCACTCAAACAGTGCTTGGCACGGCCACCATGATCGCAGAAACCAAAAGGCACCCGGGCGAACTCAAAGATGCAGTAGCCAGCCCTGGGGGTACCACGATTGAGGCGATCTCTGTTCTAGAA
Source organism: Planctomycetota bacterium (assembly GCA_029977825.1). GTDB lineage: Bacteria > Planctomycetota > Planctomycetia > Pirellulales > Pirellulaceae > Rubripirellula. Next base: position 2,398 of record JAPOKD010000133.1, read on the forward strand.
CAAAATGGGATACGAGGAGCACTGATTGAAGCCGTGGCAGCCTCGGCAGAACGAAGCCAGGAGATGGGAGAAGACGACTGAGTTTTCCAGCTCAGGTTCTGGCGAGATCCGGCACGGGGCGGATCCACGAGGATGAATTACAGGTTTACATCGCATCAGAGCACGGGACTCGTCGACGCGAAATACTCCCGCAATGGCTTCCTCTTCGCCCACTCCATTCCACTAAAATTATTGATGGTTCTCTTTTACAACCGCTTATTTTTCGAGATTTGAAATCATGACTTCACCACTCATCAAGATCGACGATAAACATATCCCGCTCTATCGAGTTGTATGGGTCAGCGACGTCCCTCACTTCTGCGGTGAACCTGAATGCATGCACGAGGGAGATTACGAAGTCAGACTGGATGTAGACGACTCCTTGTGGACCAACACTAACGGCCGTAACGAGGTGCTCAAATCACTGGCACGCTGGTGTGGCGACACAAAACCAGAGGACGATGACCAAGAGCCAGACTCTCGGGACTGGTAAAAAGGAAAGTCATTGCGAGTTCCAGCAGGCTGTGAACTAACGACCGGGCTTTGACCTAACGACCGGGCTTTGACCTACTAACGACCACTTCCCTCGTCAAAGAAGCGCTCAGGCAGATCAACCGCCTCATCCGCGATGAGAGACGGTATCCCTCCACGGATCGGATAAACCCGGTCCGCCTGTCTATTCAAAAGTCCGGCATCCAGCGGAATGCTGATTCGTTGATCGAGCCGATCCCGCAAATCGCCGGCTTCAATGGCCAAATTGAGACGCAAAACCGCATCATCGGCGAGCAATTCCAAATGTGAACCGTCAAGCGGGCACCGCAGCATGTCAATCAATTTTGTTTCGAGCATCAATTTTCTCTCAGCTGAAATGTCAGTTGGAACCGAGAAAGAAAGGGAGAGGGAAAATGTAACCGTCAGCGGGTTTCCGTACCTGCGCCAATCTCGACCAAGGTTACATCAGCAGCGAAGTTACAACCATCTGTCCGCATCACAGGCGAGGGATTGCCATGACTGGTCGGATCTTATCCAAGGTTGTCTACCAGCTCATTGCGTTGGTAACAGCAGCAACCAGCATCACGTCATTGACCGCGGAGGCAACTGCCCAGAGCGGTTTTTTCACGGATCCTGAAACAGGAATCGTCTACCGGAAGATAAGCCGAACGACAGAAACCCCGGTGGTGGAGACCAAGCTCAGCAAGCAAAGCGAAGTCGTGTATCGACCTCACACGATCACGGAAACGAGGCCTGAGAACCGAACCGTGATGACGCCGGTGATCGAGTACAAATGGAAGCCAAAACTCACAGGACGATGGAATCCTTTTCGCCCACCATCGATCCGCTATGAAAAAGTTCCACTGACGACATGGGAAGCCAGAACAGAAGTCGTCCAGCGGACGAAGACTACCACTCAGTGGATTGCAGAGAACAGGACTCTCGAGGTCCCCATCAAAACCGTGCGTACCTCGCGGGAACACTCAGTGGCCTATGAAGCGGTGGGGCGTTTACCACCCAGCAACCTGCCCGCCAACGTGGCGGCACGACTTCAACCGCTCGATGCCAACACGACGTTTCAGAGTCTTGAGCCACCGAGTTTGGCGGTGACAACTTTTGCCCCGCCCCGCATTGCATCCAGCACGGTCTCAACACCCAACGCAGCAATACAAACGCGGAGCAGCCCCCAAGGCGGGATGGCCGCTCAGGAATTAACTCCAGTTCCTATGAGCGGACCAGCCAAGACGACCGGGATCGCGAACCAACGTCCGCTGCCGATGTTCAGGTAGCAACAAGGCATTCACGGAAAACATTTTCAGACGGCACGAAAAGAGCCCCTCCGATCAAGGATCGGCGGGGCTTTTCTATCTGAATCACCGATTGACGACGAACTACTTGAGTTCGACGCTTCCACCAGCTTCTTCGATTTCGCCTTTGACTTTCTCGGCTTCTTCCTTGGAGACAGCCTCTTTGAGGGTTGCAGGAACCCCTTCGACCATCTTCTTGGCTTCCATCAGCGAAGCGCCAGTCAGGTTTTTGACAACCTTGACGACGTTCAGCTTCTTGTCACCAAAACCAGTCAGAACAACATCGAACTCAGTTTTTTCTTCCGCAGCACCACCACCATCATCGGCAGCAGCCATAACCACTGCACCGCCTCCGGATGCAGGCTCAATGCCATGCACGTCCTTGAGATAGTCGCTCAGCTCTTTGGCTTGCTTGAGAGTCATTTCGGCGATTTTGTCGCCCATTACTTTGGTGTCATCGCTGAATTCTGCGACGGCGGTTTCTTCAGACATAGGAAATACCTCGAAAACAGTTGGGTGATTTGATAATTAAGGGGGTAACGGCGCCAATGCGGGCCGGGCGAAGGATTACTCGTCCCCTTCGCCTTTCTTCTTGATTTGGCTGTTGAGCATTTTTCCAGGGCCGAGCATCGCGGCAGACAGCTGCGATCCAGGTCCAAGAATCTGCCCGACAAGCATCGAAATCTGTTCTTGCCTACTTGGCCATTTGCTGACTGCCTTGAGACCGTCAGCATCGAGCTTCTCGCCGTCCATGACGCCGCCATCAGCGACGAAATGATCGAATTTCTCTGAGTCCTTGTCGAGCTCTACCAGCTCCTTAACCAGGGACACAAAGTCACTCGATCCCCAACAAATGCCGATCTGGCCCGATGCACCCTCGAAAGCAGCAGCGAGATGTGTTCCCTCAGTAGCTCTTCGAGCCAAAGAGTTCTTCACGACCAGCATGTGGATGTCTTTTTTGTCGAGCTCACCCCGCAATTCGTTGGTTGTGTTTGCGTCCATCCCGACGCATTTGACCAACACCGCATCGTCGACTCCTTCGAGCCGGCGACGAATGTCGCGGGTAACGAGCTCTTTGACGTATTTACTCATCAGATTGGTTCACTTGATACGATCGTTTCGATCACTAACTGGGCCACTTTTCCGTTCTGTTCAGATCGGAACTATGACGCTATTCGAACACTCGGACTCATCGTGCCACAAATCGCCACACCCTTGATGTAGGTGCCTTTGACGCTTTGCGGTTTCATGCCCTCGATAAACTTGACAAAAGCTGAGATGTTTTCGGTTAGCTTGTCAGCTTCGAAACTCATCTTTCCAACCATCGCGTGGACGTTGCCGCCCTTGTCGTTCCGGAATTCAACTTTACCCGCCTTGTACTCACCAACCACTTTGGCGACATCGGGTGTCACTGTTCCAGCGCGTGGGCTGGGCATCAGACCTCGAGGTCCTAGCACGCGCCCAAGAGGCCCAACCAGGCCCATCATGTCGGGAGCGGCAATACAGACATCGAAGTCGGTCCAGCCGTCTTTGATTTTCTTGGCCAGATCTTCCTGACCTACTTGGTCGGCACCCGCCTCTTCTGCTGCAGTGGCGGCGTCGCCTTTTGCGAAAACGACCACTCGCTGGGTCTTTCCGATTCCGTTTGGTAAAACCAGGCTGCCACGAATGATCTGGTCTGCTTGGTTGGGATCCACTCCCAAACGCATATGGATCTCGACCGTCTGATCAAACTTGGTCGAATCATACTTTTTGAGTGCATCCACCGCATCCGAGAGTGGAAGCGGGTTGGCTGGCTGTTTTTCAAGCGAAGCGCGGTAGCGCTTTGATTTTTTACCCATCGGGTCACGACTTTCATTTGGTCGGGTGGTTTGGCGAAATCACCAGTCCCGGCAGGCGTCACGGCTGACACCCTGAGCGGCGGCAATTTCTCCCACATCTCGTGGCCGATCCACGAGCGACAAAGACTTTCGCTGACAGAACGAAGATCGTCAACGGCAATAAAGCGTTCTTTGCGGAGTTTTTTAACAAATTCGGCTCATCGGGTGATCCGGCGGGACTTGGCCACCTGAAATCATCGACACTCGTACCGAGTCACTCGCCCCAGAGTCACGGACAACCGCCCAGATTCCGAGATTGATTTCGCTCTGAAATCTCACGGGAATCACTCATCCCCCCCAAAAAAACCAACATTTTCGTTGCCTCGTGACCTGCCTTGTGTCGCCTCCAGCCAGCCTGTAACTCGAGCGATAACCTGCCGTGCAATTTTACTGAGCGGGCCGTGTCCTGAGAGGCCCGTGTCCTGAGCGGCCCGCTGCAATCTCCGAACTTGAATAGCTCCGGCAAGCAAGACTGAACCACTGTCGACTTGGTAATTCAACACAGAGCCAATGAGCGGCATCGATTCATTCAGCCCAAAAGATGCCGAAACGACGGTGAACGGCTACTGGTACCTAGTCATCGACCACCGTACTGGGGTCATTCATTTCCGTGCCATGATCATCCACGACCGTCTCACCGGACCCCAAACCGGCGGCGTTTTCCGTGCGGCTGATGTCAGAATCGCGAGCAGAAACCAGCGGCTGACGCTGTCCTGATTCTGCACAAGTCAGTAAGACCATCTTGTGGCGCAAGCCCAAATCAAGGAACGCGACACGTGGAATCGGTTTGACACGCTTTCCCGCAACCAAATCGAAAAGACGCAGCTCATCATCTTCACAACTGTCGATCGACAACGACACCAACATCGTCCGCTTACTGGTTTGGATCAGATATACCGCATCACCAACCACATCAAGTTCATTTTCGACAGGCCGAAAACCGAAACTGCCGCCGACAAGGTCGAGTTTTGCGTCACCTCGACAGACGGCAAACTCTTTCAGCAACCGAGAGGTGAAATCCGACTTCGAAGCAGGCCTTTGTGGGCCATGAGAACCATCGGAATAAACTTCATTGGTAGCGTTTGGAAGCGGCCCCTCACCGATCGAGTCAAAATCTGAATACGAATCCAGCCCGGCATCATCACGCCCGGCATCATCACGCCCGGGCGCTGCTTCTTTCGAAACCCCGGCAGACGTTGGTCTGGCAGGCGGGTCTTCAGCAGTCGTTTCCGACTGCTCAGCACCACTCTGACGCTCTTTTCGACTCAACTCTCGCTGTGCCATTTTTGTCAACACCGGCAGAAGCTCATCAAAAGCATCTAAAGTTTCCTGTGCTTTTTCCTGCTTGCGTTTTGCCTTCTTGATTTGTCGATCACGATCTTTCGCCTTGGCATCAATCGTCTTCTCAGGATCCTGCCTCAGCACTCGATGCCTGCTCTCCGCAAAGCTAGCTCGAGCTTCGGTCAATTCAAGAAGTGCTAGCTCCAGCTTGCGTTCCACAAAAAGAGCCCGAGCATCCAAGACGGCAGTCGCGCATCGACTACCTCGGAGCAACTTATAAAGATCCTGAAAATCATCTGCGTCCATTTGCTTTCACTCGTCTCTGTCAGAACACGGAGCAAGACACCCTTGAATCCACCCACTTGTTAGCTGGGCATGAGAGCAGGGTGCTGTGTCACTGCAGGGTGCTGTGTCACTGCAAGCTGCTGTGTCACTGCAAGCTATTGAGTCACCGCAAGCTGTTGAGTCCCCGCAAGCTGTTGATCCCCAGAACCATGCAATCTGCCTGAAATGCAACTCTGACCTTTCGAAATGAGGAGAATTCTCTTGCGTCGGGCTGAGTTGCCGCGTTTGGCAAGTCGTCATCCTAGCCCATCATTGAACGCCATGCCTTGCCCCCCGACTGGTAATCGCAACTTCCAAATCCCAAGAAAAATACTCGCAACTGGACGACATGCATTGTAAATGCATGCCCGAATGGCAACCAACAGCACGCCCCCATTGTGCGTCTGAGCCGCCGGAAGCATGGGCTTGCTTACCGTGCTACCGTGGCTACTCCAGTCCCTGCAGCCAACCTTGGGGCTTCCTGATAAATCACCAGATACCTGCCGCCTTGAACTGCTTCGTCGCCGTCCCGGCCCAATCACGATTGGCTGCAGGTGACGCAGGACTGGGGTGAAGAATCCTAGCCAACTGAGCCTCATAACCCGTTTTTGCCATAGTGCGTTCCAAGCACTTCTCCGCATAGGCCCCCACCCCAACAACAATCTCCGGACGCAGCACTTGCAAAACTCTTGCAAGATGTTTTTGACAAGCCTCATCCAGCAATTCCCTTTCAGCAGCGGGCAACTTGTCCGGCGTTCGGTTTCTCGCACTCTCTTCCATAAACACCAGAGGGCAATAATTCGCAATAAAGTGCTCAGCAAAAAACTCATCGGCATGAGCGTATCGCTCCTGAAACAACCCCCAGAGCCTTCTCCCGCTCACTTCACTTCGCTCGCAATCGAATCCAAGTACAGGACGCTTGGGATGCATATTGGAGGGAGTCTTCACCGGCACATCAATCCCAATCCAATCGCGCACGGCACTCACTTCACCGAATGGAACCCCTGTTTGAGCCATTCCCCAAGGGCCTGGGTTCATCCCCAGCAACAGCACTCGAACGCCATCATCATTGATCCGGGAAAGATACAACTCGTGAGCATTCCAAGCATATCCCAGCGGGTTGTAGACATGCGTTACCGGAGCGGCGAAGGAGATTGAATCGACCTCCCGCCGCAGCCGCTTTGCAGCTGCAATCAGCTTTTTCCTCGCACCGGACACACTAGATTTCATCGAACATCACCCTTTCCACCAGGCATCACAGGATCACCAGAACACTTCATACGAGACTTGGACAGCCATGCAATCACGTCTCTCACGCCTTAAGTCTTTCTCTTTGTCTTTCAAAGCGTCTTTCAAGCTGTCCGCTTGCAAATGTGATCCGAAAATCCATCTACATTGCTCTCGACACACAATCCTTCACTAGACACCGAGATACTCTTCCACCGCATCACGAATCACGTTGGGATCGACTTGTCTGGCCGACCACTTTTTGAGAGCGCTTTCCAGAATACCGATGAGCAAATCAGACTCCGTTAACAGCTGATATCCCAAGTCGCTGATTGAATCCTGCAGCGGATGAGAGGTCGACAAATCGATCACAACTGAGGAACCATCGTTTTCCGGCCACTCATCCAATTCCAATTCGGGTGGGCCGCTCAAATCATCTACCAACAGAATCACTCTGGATGCCTCAATCGTTTCGGGCTTCACGTTACCCGAAACCTTTTCGACACCCAACAACTCAGCATCCCACGGAGAGTTTTCGCCACAGTTTCCGAAACAACATCTGGTACCCTCGGTCTTTGTCGCCAGTTGTTCTTTCACCCACAAAAAGCGTTCATCGAAGCCGATGAATTGCCCATTTTCACCGCGTGCAAGACAGTCAATAGCCGCCACCGGTGATCCAATTCGCTCGGCATACCACTGAGATGCTGCCTCCCTCACACTCGGATCAATCAGGACACCGCAAATCCCAGTCACCGCAAACCCATTCAGGGCAGCAGCGATATCATCGGGTGGCACATCAAACGAGAGCACTCGCCAGTCCAACCCGAGCGATGCAATTGCACGCTCCAAGGCAAATTGTGATGGATTTCCTGCAATCGGATTTCCAATCACTGCCAATAATGGTTCTGTTGTACCGTCCATGTTCGCAGCGACAGGAGTTGGTTACCGTGTTAACTTAGTGAATGCGGGTGGGGAAAGAACGAGGATGAAGGGCAATTTGTCACTAGAGTAGTCGACTGAATCTGATGTCAACATACCGTAGTCCAAGCATCAATGGCATGACGCTTGTGATCGTAACCGGCTGGCTTGTGATCAATCTGCTGCTTTTTCTGGCTGCCTATTCACTGACCGAGAATTCCGGGACACCGATTGCCACCGAAGCAAACCGTGTACCTGTCCAGCTGCCCACGACACAGGGTCAGAGCTGGATGGCAGGTGTTCTTCTTGGGCTGATCACTTTCATTTCCTGGCTTGCCACCAGCATTCGCACGCCAGTTGTCCGTTTTTCTGCACGAATCATGGCCTCATTGGGCTGTGTTTTACTACTTACGGTCTGCTGTACACCTGATCCGCTGCGCCACGCCATCAACGTCACTGGGATCATTCTTTTGCAGCCAATCATTTTTGTAACCCTAGCCATCCCTTGCTGGACCATCGCCTGGGGTAGTGTCCCTCGGGCGTTTAGGC
>JAPOKD010000117.1 GCA_029977825.1 Planctomycetota bacterium
CCTGAACATGGGGCAAACCGCCGAGTTACTTGCAGAGAAATTCAACATCACAAGAGATGCACAAGATCAGTACGCACTTGAGAGTCACCAGAAATCTGAAGCGGCGCAAGAAGAATGCTTTCTTTCTGGTGAGTGTACTGCTGTTGTTCATGTCGGTGACAAACTCATCGACAAGGACAACGCGATCCGAAAAGGGCAGTCGCTCGACCAACTCGCAAAACTTCGACCCATTTTCAAATCAAACGGAAGCATCACGGCTGGCAACAGCTGCCCGCTGACTGATGGTGCAGCTGCACTACTTTTAGCCTCCCCAAGGCAGGCAGAAGAAATGCAAACAGTTCCACTCGGGTACATCACAGGTTATGCCATCGCAGGCTGCCGCCCAGAGCACATGGGGCTTGGCCCTGTACACGCCACCGCCAAGCTACTGAAAACTACAGGCCTGTCGTTAGGAAATTTCGATCTCATCGAAATCAATGAAGCCTTCGCAGCACAGGTGATTGCCTGCCAACGCGCTTTTGATTGCAAGACCTACGCACAAAGCGAATTCGGAATGACGAACGCCATTGGTGAACTACGGCCTGAGATTACCAACGTTCACGGTGGCGCGATTGCACTCGGGCACCCTGTCGGCACCACCGGGACGCGAATGATCCTGACGCTGCTACGAAGCTTGAGGGCCGCTGGAAAACACCGCGGCCTGGCAACGCTTTGCATTGGCGGTGGACAGGGACTTTCGATGATCGTGGAAACCCATTTGGAGAAATGATGATGACCAAAAAACAGTACAACAACTTTTGCCTCCACATCGACGAACGCAACATAGCCACCATCACGCTAGATGTTCCGGGGCACCCGCTGAACATTTTGAATGCATCTGTCATCCAAGAGTTGGATGACATCGTCCGGCAAGTTGAAAACAGCAATTCGATCAAGCTGGCCATTTTCCAAAGTGGAAAAGAAAGTGGGTTCTTGGCAGGTGCCGACGTCAATGCAATTGCAGCAATCAGCTCCGCCACTGAAGCAATCAATATCGTTGAAACCGGACAAAACCTTTTTCAACGCATTGAGTGGCTACCCATTCCGACCATTGCGATCATACACGGTCCCTGCATGGGTGGAGGCTTGGAACTTGCTCTGTCATGCGACTACCGGGTAGCAAGAGACAACAGTTCTACCAGGCTGGCTCTTCCCGAGATCAAACTCGGCTTGATTCCCGGCTGGGGTGGTACCCAACGACTTCCAAAAAGAATCGGCATCCGGAATGCTCTGTCAATGATCCTGACAGGGAAGCAGGTCAATGCGACAGAAGCGCGTCGCATGCATTTGGTCGATGATGCAATCGACCCCGATTTCTGGGAACGGGACGTGCCACGTTTTGTCGACAGGATCTATCACGGCATGAAACCTGCGGCTCCTGACCGCACTTGGAAACACATGCTGGAAAATTCCAGACTCGGGCGTGGCTTCATTCTGCACATGGCCGGAAAATCGATCTCCGGCAAACAGGAAAGCTATCCTGCCTTGGGGGGAGCCTTAAGAGCAATCCAGGCATCTTACGGTAGAGGCCCGGAGGGATTTGCCACCGAGCGGAACGAGTTCGTCGAGCTGCTTGGTTCCCAGACTTGCCGACACCTGCTTGATCTTTTCTTTGCACGTGAACGAGCTCGCAACCTGCATACCTGGACGACAGCCAAGGGGCAATCACAGTCTCCTGCATCAATAAGCCATATCGGCATCGTGGGCGCTGGGGCCATGGGCGCGGGCATTGGGCAACTTGCCGCCGTGCGTGGCTACGATGTTTCGATTCGTGAAATCAGCGAACCAGCCGCCAAGGCAGGTAATGACCGCGTCAATCAACTCATCAATGATCTCGCGGCTCGAAAGAAATGGAGCAGCAGAAAGACCGATCGGCTTCGTTCCAAGATCAAAATCAACTGTGATGAAGCAGTACTGGATCAGTGCGACCTCGTGATCGAGGCAGTGACCGAACGCCAGGATGTCAAAAACGGAGTGTTTGCAGAGCTTGACACCCGCGTTCAGAAATCAGCCATCCTCGCGACTAACACGTCTTCATTGTCAGTCTCGCGAATGAGCGAGGCGACGCGCAGAAAAAATCAGGTGGCAGGACTTCATTTCTTTAATCCGGTCCACCGCATGGAGCTTGTCGAAGTAGTCCGGGGAGAGGCTACTGATGCGCCGACGGTACGCCAACTTGTCAGTTTCGTCAAAGCTCTCGGGAAAACCCCCATCGTGACAACGGACACCCCGGGCTTCCTCGTCAATCGTGTACTTTTCCCCTACCTCGGCGAAGCAGTACGCATGGTGCAAGAGGGAATCAATCCAGAACTGATCGATAGAGAAGTGCGTCGTTTTGGTATGCCCATGGGGCCACTTGAACTGCTTGATCAGGTGGGACTTGATGTTGCCCATCATGTGGCCAATTCTCTCCACGAAATCCTGCCGGACGTGAACCCGGTTCTCGAATTTCTTGAGGAGATGCTTGCACAGGGTCACTTGGGGAAGAAATCAAACATCGGTTTCTATCACTACCAAAACAGCAAGCGTGGACCATCGGCAATTACCCACGAAAACGAGGCAAAATCAAACACCGCGCTCATTCATGATTTCGTAGACGATGGACTGACGCCCATTCAACGCCGCCTGGTTTATCCCATGCTCATCGAATCTGTGCGTTGCCACACTCAAGAAGTCGTTCATGAAGCTTGGGCGATTGACATGGGGATGGTGCTGGGAACCGGCTTCGCTCCGCATCGAGGGGGACCGCTGCATCTCATCGACGCAATCGGAGCACACAACTTACTGATTAACCTGCGTCAACTCCGTGACCAGTTCGGTCCACGCTTCACACCGCCCAAGGCCCTCGTGGTGATGTCAGCCATGGGCAACAAATTTTTCGGCCCAGAGGAAACCCCTGAGGAAGCATTAGCCACGACCACATGACCGGGGTCATTGCCCAACCCTGCTCGAAAACCACAGGCACACGAACACCTGAGCCTTTCCAAATGGAGGACACATCATGAGTCTCGATCACGAAACATCACTACCAGCCACCACACCATTAAATACTTCTGCACCATCAAGCCCTGGTCCGAAGACAAGATCGAAATCCGGCGAATCATTCGCAGAAGTTGCATTGCGTCTGGGAGGTGCCTCGGCGGAAGAGGCACGACGGACCGGCGTTCTGGACACCGCCGATGATCAAGTCGAAGACCTGTTTGCCCCCCAATACCAAACGGCTCAAAGCCCTGCGCACCGAGCCATCTGGGATACGAGAGTGCCAACAGACCTGTTTCAATGTCACAGCGAGATCCTTTCCGAAGACGTCGAGCACGTCATCCAAAAATCATTGAATGTCGTTCGCAAGCACAGTGACCAAGGAACACTGCTAAATCAGGCGGGAAAAATCTCGGACATCGTGCTCGATGACTTGGGCAACGCTGGATATTGGGGACTGTTGGTTGACAAGCAGTATGGCGGCACTGGGGCCTCCATGAAGCAGTTTTCAAAAATGATCACGCGAATGGCAACCCTTGACCCCACCGTTGCCGGACTGGCATCCGTCCATGGCTGCATCGGCGCAGTGGACCCGGTTCGCTCGTTTGGCACACCCGAGCAACGAAAGCAATTCCTGCCAAAACTGGCAGATGGAACACGCTTATCAGCATTCGCGCTGACCGAGCCGGGGGCCGGAAGTGACCTGACAGCCCTGAAAACAACTGCCGTCCTCGATGGCGATGAATATGTTGTCAATGGTGAGAAGCTGTTCATTACCAATGCCGTCCCGGGTCGAACGATTGGGCTGGTGTGCAAAATCGAAGATGTGCCGAGCGTTCTGATTGTCGATCTTCCAGAACATGAGAATGAGCATTTCCAACTCAATCGTTATGGAATCTATGCTCTGCAACGAGCCCACAACAATGGACTGATTTTCAAGAACTTTCGTGTGCCGAAAGCCAACCTGTTGCGACCACAACAAGGCGATGGTCTCACTGTTGCCTACCATGGCCTGAATCTCGGTCGTGTTGCACTGTGCGCCAATGCATCAGGCACCATGCGTTGGATGCTGGCTGAAATGCTGCCATGGGCTGCGTACCGCTCGACGTATGGTCAAGCCATTGACCAACGCGAACTCGTGCGCCGCCGGATCGCACGCATGGCTGGCCTGATTGTCGGCTGCGATGCCTTGACTCAGTGGTGCGCGGGCCTGCTGGACCAAGGTTATCGCGGTGAAATGGAATGCATCATCGCAAAAATCTTTGGAAGCGAAGCTCAAAAAGAAGCCGCTATCGAATTATTCATGAAGACGCATGGAGGTCGATCGTTTCTGCATGGCCACTTATTTGGCGACAACGTTCATGAATTTCTGGCACCCTGCATTTATGAAGGTGAAGGTGAGATGCTTGGCATGGCATTCTTCAAGTCACTTGTCAAAGATCATGGCAAACGATTCTTTGAACCGATTGGTCGAACCTTGCACGAACTGAACGTGAGAAAACCCAATCCGTTGAATCCAAAACATGCCTGGGCCCTGAAAGGACCTCTTTCTGCCTATGCCCGCTGGTATGCCCAGCGGCGTTTTTCTGGGAGCCACTGGACAGACTTGCCAAGCATGCCATCCCGACTGCGTGGACACGCGATGTTTGGCAAAAAAGTACTTTCAAAATCAGCATTCAAGGTCAGCGGGACAATGCGGCACCACCAATTAAAGCTGGCGGATCGCCAGTGCCGCATGTCCGCGCTTTCAGCGCACCTGCAAGATGCCATTACTATCGTTGTAACTTCACTTTACGCAGCCAGTTCATCAGACGCGGCCACACAACAGGCCGCGGATATTCTGTGCAGTGAACTGCGGAGAAAAATGACAGGCGCAGCAGCATCCGACGCTGATTTTCGACGCATGACAGAACTTGGCGCGACCATTACGAATCAAGGCTGGGACGAACTTCAGGATGTAGTGCCCGGCAAGATCATGATGCCCTACCAAAGTGCGTGAAGCTAACTGCCCAACGCAAGGCATCAACAGTTAAAGCAGCGGCTAACTCAAACCAAGCACTCGCCGCTTGAGCCACTCCAATCGCTTGCAAAACCGACAGATTGAGGCAACCAACAACGGTTGCATCACATGAAAACCACAAGCCGCAACCGCGTGGAAATCAGCTTCCGGATAATCGCTGATCCCAACAGTGGTTGACTACCTCTTTGTTATTGCTGAGAGATCAAAATGAAACTCATGAACCTATTCATTCCGAGCCAAAGAGAGGAGCAAACAGAACAAGGTGGCCCCCGCAAAGCAGTCATTGCGCTCGGTGGTGGGGGAGCGCGAGGCTTGGCTCACCTGGGGACCATTCAAGCGATCGGCGAGTCAGGAGTGCAAATCGAGCGGATCGTCGGGGTCAGCATGGGAAGCCTGGCAGGCGCAGTCTGTGCCGTCATGCCAGATGCTTCTGTTGCACAGGCCAAAACGATCCAACTTCTGCACTCGCCGATCTTTCAAAAAAGGCAGCAGATGCTGTTTGGCGGAACCTCCCCAGAGGGCCAATTGACCAGTGGGGTTTTTTCGTGGTTTGAAAGGGCGAAAAAGTATTTGCGTGCCCATCGCAAACTGACCAAGGCCGTCACAAGTCCAGCGTTAATGTCAGACATCGCTCTGCAGGAAGCCATCGATCAACTGCTGCCGGACATCAACATTCAAGACCTGCCCATTCCGCTGAGTATCGTTACCGTCGACTTACTTTCAGGCCAGCGAGTGATTCTTGAAAATGGCCCGCTGCGAAAAGCTGTCCGAGCCTCGACTGCCATCCCGGGCATATTCCCCGCAGTACCATGGAACGACATGCTGCTGTCCGACATTGGTGTGATTGAATCCGTACCGGCACTGATCGCAAGTTCCTATGCCAGCGATCTCACCATTGCAGTCGATGTGGGACAAACCATCAATCGTGTCCAGAAATGCGACACCGCCATCGAAGCCATGCTGCGAATGGATGACATTTGCGAGAGCATGATCCGCCCCAAGCTAATGACTGCAGCGGACATCCTGATTCAACCCAATGTCGGTCATTACCCATGGTTTGACTTCACACACCCCGAGCGTCTGATTGAAGAAGGCCACCGCGCGGCTCATCTCGCACTGACCGGCATTGAATCCAATCAGGCGGCCTAACCAGACTACGCCCCACAGATGGAAGGACACTGGAGCCGATCCTTACATGAAGCCAAAGAACATACGGATCCTCAGGTTGATCCACCAGCCTGAGATCACGCCTAGCCCGGTATCACTTCACCACGAACGAGATCTTCAAAAGTCTCACGCTCCCGAATCAACTTGGCTTCGCCTGATTCAATCAGGACCTCAGCAGCACGTGTTTTGCTGTTGTAATTACTCGCCATCACAAAGCCGTAAGCACCTGCATTCTCGAGGACGATGAAGTCTCCGACGCGGGCCATTGGTAAACACCTTGTGTCGACAAATCCACCTTCGCGTTGCGTGAAGATATCGCCTGACTCGCACAGCGGCCCGCCGACCACCACTTCAGCCTGCTCTCGCTCCGCAGCATCACCATTTCTTGCTGCCACAGAAATCGGGTGGTACGAACCATACATGACAGGACGAGCCAGATCATTGAAGCCCGCGTCAACCAGCACGAATTGGTTACCCCCCACTTGCTTGACGCTGCGGACTTCAGCAATCAAAAAACCACTTTCCGCCGTGAGAAATCTACCAGGCTCGATTTCCAAAGCGACATGATGGCCAAATCCCTCACTCAACCGGGCACGAGTCGCGTTCCAAAGCTCATAGTACTTGGCCAAATCCACGTAAGTTTCATCGGCCTTGTACGGCACTGGCAATCCACCTCCAGCGCTGATGGTCTTGATGGTCCGCCCAACCTCCTTTGCAGTTCGCTCCATCGCATCACACACCTCACTCAGATGCTCAAGATCGGTACCCGATCCTATGTGCATGTGCAGCCCGGTCACCGTAACGCCTGTCTGATCTGCACGCCGCAAGCACTCGTCGATCTGGGTATGCCAAATGCCGTGCTTGCTCTGCTGGCCACCTGTGTTCGTTTTCTGACTATGACCATGCCCAAAACCGGGGTTGATCCTCAAAGTGACATCCGCGCCCGGGCGTCGCTCTCCCAACTGGCTAATCATGTCTGGAGAACCACAATTCACTGGCAATGAATGTTTGACCACCAATTCAAGGGCTTCACGATCAAAGATGTCAGCCGTGTAGACAATTTCGTGCTTGCCGGGATCAACTGAATACCCAGCGGCCATCGCTCTGCGAATTTCGCCAGCACTCACCGCATCGACAACAACGCCCTGCTTTCGCATTCGGTCCAGCACAGCCAAATTGCCGCAAGCCTTCTGTGCGTAACGCACCACATCAAAGGCTTCGAGCTCAGCAATTCGCTGATCGATAACTTGCTGGTCATAAACATAGACAGGTGTGCCGAATTTCTCCGCGAGCTCTGTGACTGCGATTCCGGCAATGTGATTTCGAGAGGTTGTGAAAGTGCGAACTGTGGACATGCGACCAGAGAGGAAACGGGGACCGATTGTGAACTCTCGGCATTGTGCCAAATTGACCAATCCACCGATAGGATCGATCTCTTCCCGGCCACCGGCAACGCCATGCACGAGGGAGAGCCAGCGACACCCCCCGTCTGGTGACAGGCGCAGCTCCCAGCTATGCAATCCCGATGGCAGGCAGAGGACTGAAGAACGACCCACTCTGCGGAGCTCTCAGCCAACTTCGTCCATTTCTGGCAAAGTTGAATCCACCCCGCGAACAGATTCATTGACGTTGAACAGTGACACAAAACAGCGAGCACATGCCCTCAAGGCCTGATCTGTCCACAACCCGAAACGGCAGCCACCGCGACTCAATCGCGGGCGGTGACTGTGCTTTTTGGGGGGCCTTTTCGAACTGTACAGCCGACAACTACTGAAGCGGTGATGACTCAGTCGCTACATGCGTCTCCAACGTAGCAACGTCTTTCTTGCGCGGCCCTTGAGGGCCTGGTCTACGGCCTCTTCGACGCCCTTGCTGAATGGGGATAAAGCGACTCTCGATGCGCTGCAACAACTTACTAATGCATAATTTATTGATACTGAGATTCATCTCCTCAGACTCGATCCTGAGTGAATCGTGGAGACTCTTGGGCAATCGAATCGTGATCATTCTCTCCGGCTCTGTTGCATCTCCCTTGGAGGCATCCTGGCTCCGCATGGCGGCCACCATCTCCTGCAACTCGGCAAAATCACTGCTGGCCTCGAAGTACCTCATTTCTTCGGAACTGGGGTAGAGCTGGCGGACAATCCCATCAGTCCCCAGCATCTCGCGGTAAAAGACAACCCAAGCACCAGTCTGGGCGAATGCAGCTTGCGCGAGTCTTAGAACTTCTTGCCCCCGCTGCTCAAGTGGTAAATCGCAATTCGGGGTATCAATATTCAGTCGCGAGGCAATTTGCTCTGCCTGCTCTGGATCAGGGTCGCTCGCATAGCGCAGGTCAGTGGTTTCTGTTTGAGCCATCGCAAGACAGTCCTTTGTGTGAGAAAAGATCGGTGGTTGTTTTGTTTCGCCAATCCTTACATCCCGTCAAACCGTCAAACACAAACTATGCTTTCAAAACAACTTACGGCTTTTGCACAAACTTAAGGCACACCTGCCCGCGAGGTCGCCGCACCCGCATGCACGCTTTTTAGGCATCGCAATATGTGCAAAGCCCAAGTGTCCACCAGAAACCGGCAATTGATTAATTGCCTGCATTTCACGCGGAAATTGCGATTTCACGGGATTTTTGACGAAAACTGCGAGAGAGAAGTATCAAGCACCAAATCAAACCGATTGAGCCCACCCAAAAGCATCGAAAACCACCCGAGCGAGTAGCAACGCCGCAGCTCAGCAAAGGGGACAAGACAACCAACCCCGACCACAAGAGGGGGTTCTTGGCAAGCGACACTTAGCCCCCTGGCGAGTCGTCGAGTCAACCCCTCAAGAATCAAAATCCTGCCGATTCACAGGCCTCGGCCAAAAGCTCCACCGCCCGATCAATCTGCTCGCGACTCGTCGTCCAGCCCAGAGAAATCTGTAGCGTACGGGCGATCTGAGCAGGCGTCCGTCCTGTAGCCGACAAAACCCGAGTCATCTCACAGGGCGGCTGGCCAGACTCAGGCGACCTCACAACCAAATCCCTTGCAGTCTCCTGCACCTGAACAGCGGGCACCGGCAACTCAACGCAGACCGTATTGGGAAGCCCAAGCACGTCTCGACCACCCATAAACACAACACCACTAAGGGAAGAATCAATGCCGTTAACAAGCCTCTCCTGAAGCTCGTGAAAGGTCGCCTCAACCTCATCGATGCAGCGTGCAACCAGACTGGCGGCAACCCCCATGCCGACCCACGCAGGAATATTTTCGGGCCCGGGCCGCAACCCCATCTCCCGCGACTCTCCGTGGGCTATCGGGGACAACTTCACACCGGCGCGTAAGTACAGGGCGCCGCTACCACGAGGCCCATAGAATTTGTGCCCACTGATCGACATCGTATCTACACCGAGCGCCACCGCATCGACGGCTACCTTGCCAAATGCCTGCGTGGCATCGCAATGCAGTCGCACCCCCCGTTTGTGGCAAACATCGGCAATTTTCCTGATGGGCTGAATCGTTCCGATAACGGGGTTCGCCAACTGAACGCAGACCAAAGCAGTATCCTCTCGAAGCCGCTGCGCGACCATTTCCGGATCGACTTGCCCTATTGAGTTACAGGGAAGCTCCTCCAATTGCCATCCTTGTCGGACGAGAGATTCTGCCGCCAGGAGAACCGACTCATGTTCAACCGCGGAAACCAGGATATGCCCTGGTGGTTCGCCTTGAACGGCACCCAGAATTGCCAAGTTGTTCGCCTCCGTTCCGCCGCCGGTAAACACCAACTCAAACGCATCGCACCCGACCATTAACGAGACCGCCTCCCTCGCTTGCTCAAGCGACTCGTTAATCGCCCGCGCGAGTGGATGTTGCTGATTTGGCAGGTAAAAGTGGTGCCCCCAATAAGGTTGCATTGCCTCCAGCACCGAGGGAGCAGTGGGGGTCGTACGATTGAAATCGAGATAAATGATGGACACGTGGGCACTTCGCTGTGGGCAAAGCCTGACCAGGGAATTTTGAGCAGAATTTGTTGGTTGCGTTGGACCGAAGGAAGATTGGCCTTCGAAATCCGCTGATTACCAACGGAAAACGAGCTTTCTGGCGAAAACAGAACATAAAAACGAACCGGATAACCGTTTTTTTGTTCAGGGCAGATCAGCTGGAACGCGTTAGAATACAGGGAATAGATTGCAATTTGCGGTCTTATTTGAGATAATAACGTGGTCTTATGTCCCGCCCGTGCAGGTCAGGGATCTTTTCAATCGCACATTCCCCCTTAATTGGGATTAGGAACCGCCACTTAGCAGGGTAAAACCAATTAATTCTGGGTTCCTTGCAAATTTCCTCTTCACCGAACGTTATCCGATTCTGGAGTCATAAAATGAAACGTCAATCTTCCGGTTTTACTCTGGTGGAGCTTTTGGTGGTGATCACCATCATCGGTATCCTGATGGGCCTACTGATTCCTGCTGTAAATCAAGCGAGAGAAACCGCTCGCATGACTCAGTGTGCGACGAACATGAAAAACCTCTCCTTGGCAGCTGTTCAGCATGAAATTACCAAGAAGGCTCTACCGGGTTACATCCAATCATTCGGACAGTTTGCGGGGGGTGCTGATCCAAGTGATCCAGCTAATGCACCGCCGGCTCCCGAGAAACTCGGGACGTGGGGCGTTACCCTGTTGCCATGGCTTGACGCCCTGCATTGCGTTACTGTTCGTTGCCCTGGCGCCCTCCGGCTGGGCGATTCGTGCTTGCTTTTTGCATTTGACCTTTTACCAA
>JAPOKD010000444.1 GCA_029977825.1 Planctomycetota bacterium
ATTGCGGTTTTCGGTTCGCTGATCGCAGTACCGGTATTTGGTTACTGGTTGATTCGAAAGTTTCTTCCACGTTTCTTGCTTGGTAAGCCAGATGCTTATCTTCAGGAAAATACCCTAACGCCCGGTCAGGAGGTGACCGGTGAATTTGTCACGACAACTCGAAAGACTGTCAAAGTAAATGCAATCAACGTTGTATTGAGAGCAACCGAGGTGTGTGTCAGTGGTAGTGGATCTAACCAAAGAACGCACAGAAAAGTAGTCTTTGAAAATTCGCAGACACTTCAATCGCAAATTACTCTGCAAGCTGGAAATGAAAGTCGCTGTTCTTTTGCTTTCTGTTTACCGGAGGATGCGGCCTATTCTGTCTCCTTGCATCAGAATTCGTTGATCTGGACAGTCGATGTAGAGGTGGATATTCCGCGTTGGCCGGATTGGAGCAAAAATTTTCCCATCTACGTTGTGCCGGCAGCTTCACAGGGGAGTAAGACCGGGAACGATCCCATGCGATCAGATTTGGTGAGTTCCGAGAGACAGAACGAACGAGACTCACGGGCCACTGCTGACAGTATGGGTGAGCGGGTGAGTGCGAATGCTGCCGGGGAATTAACCTTCGCTGAGACAGTTGCTCAACTGTGGTCTGTTCGTGAGGATCGCGAGAAGGTCGAAATGGTGGTTGAGGCTGTGACGGGTATTTCGTTCAAGATCGAAGCGACCGTGGAGAGACGCCTGCTTTACGCTGGCGATGAGGATCCACACGTGTTCAAGGATGGGTACGCTGTGTGGGCGCGTTATCCCGAGCCTAGGCTACCGATGGTGTTGTATGTTCCTCACAGCTTGGGCGATGAGTTTGAGCAGTTGGGGGCGGGAATCTGGAAGGGGAACGGTGCGATTGTCGGCTGGGACAGTTTGCACGGTCGACTGCAAATCAGACTCGAAGCAGTCTCTTGAAATCGCAAGTTCGCTGCTGATTCGAGGTTTTGTATGGTGGGGCTCAAGCAGGGCTTCGAATGGGTTCATCGGATGCGTGGTTCTCAACTTGCCACCGGCGGTCTAAACTTCCAATCTTTCCCAGACCAGCGACCTAAGTGATCTGAAATGACTTCTCCCAGAGTTTTGATCCTTCGTGCACCAGGAACCAATTGCGATGAAGAAACCGGGTTTGCCTTTGAGCGAGCCGGTGCCTCAGTGGAGCGCGTCCACGTCAATCGATTGATTGAGAATCCTGCACTGAAAGATCGATACCAGATACTTTGCGTGCCGGGTGGCTTCAGCTACGGCGATGATATTGCGGCTGGGCGGATCCTGGCGACAAGATTACGACAGCATCTTGCAGATCTGGTACAGGCCTTTGTGCATGGAAATGGAGACCGGCTCGTACTGGGAATTTGCAATGGAATGCAGGTCCTGATGCGACTGGGGGTGTTGACCGAGGGCGTTGGTGAGCCTGATGCGGTCCCCGCAACCTTGACTTGGAATAATCATGGCAGATTTGAGGATCGGTGGGTTCATTTGGCGGTTGACAAGACTCCTTGCGTTTTCCTTCAAGGGGTCGAGCAGATGTACCTGCCAATGGCACATGCTGAGGGCAAGTTTGTAGCTGCTGACCCGCAGATCCTTGACCGATTGCGAGAGCAGGGAAGGCTGGCGATTCGATACGCCGAGGGCGAGCAGGGCGTTGTTCAGAATGACGTCCTTCCCTTTCCCCATAATCCCAATGGAGCTGACGCAAATGTGGCTGGCGTTTGTGATGCCAGTGGGCGGGTATTCGGGCTGATGCCACATCCTGAGCGACACATTGATCCCACTCAGCATCCCAGTTGGACACGTCGCAGTGAACAGCCACAGTATGGTGATGGCATGATCATGTTTCAAAATGCCGTAAACTGGTTTGTCTAGAGTCGTTACCACCGCTTGTCAAAGGAATCTTGGGCGAGACTCCGCTCGATCACAGGTTCACCTGCTGCATCAGTCGCTGCTGGTTGTTGTCGACCACAGGATGTCCCGGTCTGCCGCAAAAGCATTTTCAGTGGGTGGGCTGGATGAGAAAGCGTCTTTCCAAAGCCGGACATCCTGTAGTCGATAACGATCTCCGTACGCGCACTCAATCAAAGTGAACGCTACATGCGTCGTCGTCGCAGGATTTTCCAGCCAGTTTGTAACGGCGCTTTGCTACCTGTTGGTAGAGCCAACGCCACAAACGCGCCGTCCCGGGTAAATGCAGCAGGGGAGCAGCAAGCCACAGGGTGGGAAGGCGGCGGGTGAGGTATCGAACTGCATCGGAGCCCCCATGGTGAATTCCCGTCCGATCGACCACATACATCTGTTCCATCATCATCTCATGAGTCAGGTCGGGGGACTTCTCAGCGACTCTTGGATCATGAAGCGAGATGTAGGTGAGGCGATTTCCGCAGCAATTGAGACGTTGCAAAGTCCTGATTTGCGATTTGCAAAAGTTGCACTGGCCATCAAAGATCACGACATCTGCGCCGGGGTATTTGTCGGGATCGGGCAGCTCATTTTGCTGAATCATGGATTTTTCGCCCAAAATCGCGTTAATCGCGGTCATTTCAAAAAAACGAGGAGTTTCGCCCTCATAGAACCGCGGTCAAGCCTCGTATACTAACTAAACGATAGATATGCATGATAGTTAAACTATTTTACCGTGGTCGCGTTGATCGGCGGTGAGGTATCAAGCTATGAGCGAGAGCTGCGCAGCATCAGTTCTCAATTTACTCTCAGGATCGAAACCATGAATCGTATCGAAGCCAAAGTTCGCAGTGCTCGTCGTCGCTTGATTCTCGGGCATTTCGGACGGGCGCTTTGCATTACTCTGTTTGCAGGTCTGTTGATCGCGATTGTCGCTATCGCACTTCCAGCGATTCGTTACATGGATCTGAATGTTAGCACTTGGAATTACAGCTGGATTGGCGGATGCCTGATCGCAGCATTCGCTGCCGCCGGGATCTATGCCCTCGTCAAAGCTCCTTCACAGGAAGTGGTTGCAGCCGAGTTAGATCGACGATTTGGATTACGTGAAAGACTGAGTAGCTCGATCGGAATGACAGAGGTTGATCGTGAAAGTGATTTCGGGTTAGCACTTCTTGCTGATGCTGACAAGAAAGCCGCGAAGGTTGATGTGGCACAGAAGTTCAGGATCAAGCCCACAAAGATTGGCTGGCTACCAATGTCCATGGCGCCAGTGCTGGTCGTTGTCTTGATGCTGGCTGAGCCGATGAGCGAAACCAGTGCCAGTACGACTCCGAAAGTAGACAAGGCAGAAACAAAGCAAGTGCTAACCGCTGCTTCCAAGCTCAAGAAAAGAATCCAGCAGCAACGTCGAAAGGCTGAGGCAGAGGGCCTGAAAGAAGCTGAGGATATGTTCAAGAAAATGGAGTCCAAACTCGACAAAATTACCAAGGCTAGCGATATGAATCGCAAAGATGCCATGATCGAGATGAACGATCTGAAAAAGCAACTTGAAGAACGTCGCAGCCAGCTTGGTTCCACCGAGCAGATGCAACGTGCGCTGTCTCAAATGAAGGGGCTGGAAGCAGGCCCTGGCGATAAGATTGCAAAGGCGATTGAGAAAGGGGACCTTGCGAAAGCAAAGGACATGGTGAAGGACCTTGCGAATAAGATGCGTCAGGGTCAGCTCAGTGAGCAAGAAAAAGAGCAACTGAAAAACCAGGTCCAGCAAATGCAGAAGGCCTTGGAAAATGCGGTCAAAGAACACAAACAGAAAGAGCAAGAGCTGAAAGACCAGATCGAGCAGGCTCGTCGAGAAGGACGCAGTGGTGATGCCTCTAAGTTGCAGCAGAAGTTGAATCAGCTGCAGCAGAAGAATTCACAAATGCAGAACATGCAACAGATGGCTGAGTCCATGAAGAATGCTTCAGAAGCGTGTGAAAATGGTGATGCCAGCCAGGCGGCTGATGCATTGCAGCAAATGTCCGATCAATTGGGCCAAATGCAGCAGCAAATGTCAGAATTGGAAGATCTGGATTCGGCACTTGATTCACTGTCTGAGTCCAAGAATCAGATGCGTTGTCAACAATGCCAAGGTGGGGGGTGCAAAGACTGCCAAGGACAAGGACAGGGACAGGGACAAGGACAGGGACAAGGACAAGGACAGGGGCAAGGAAATGGTGGTGATGGGCTTGGTGCAGGTGAGGGGGGAAAGGGTGATCGGCCAGAGTCGGAAACAGAGACGAACACCTATGAGACCCAGGTGCGAGGGAAAGTAAGGAAAGGAAAGGCCGTGATTACGGGTTTTGCTGATGGACCCAATCGAAAAGGGATTACAAGGGAAGATGTCAAACAGGCAATTCAGGGATCGCTGTCTGAAAAGAGTGATCCAAGCGAGAATCAGACACTTCCGCGAGCTGAGCGGGAACACGCTCAGCAGTACTTTGATCAACTCCGCGAAGGGACTGAATAAAACATCACTAGAGGTCGGCTAGAGCCTCGTCGATCAGTTCAGTCTGTTCCAGCTTGTGTGCCGCCATGCTGCCAGTGCTGGGGCTTGCGGATTCAACGCGACTTACGCGTTTCAGTTTATATTTTTCGGACAAGTCGTCACTGAAAGTCTGCTTGACGTACGGCCAGGCGCCCATGTTGGTCGGCTCTTCCTGAACCCAGTACACGGGCTTGCCTGCAGTAAAGCCGTTGAAAGATGTCAGAAGTTCTTCCACGCTGAGTGGATAAAGCTGCTCAATTCTCATGATCGCGACATTGTTCAGATTCTTTTCCTCGCGTGCCTCGATCAGGTCATAGTAGATCTTACCGGTACACAGGATCAGGCGATCAGCGTCCTTGAGAGACACCCGTTCATCCGTCAGGATTTTTTGGAAACCCCCGCCGGTCAAGTCGGACAATGGACTGATCACACGCGGGTGTCGGAGCAGGCTTTTTGGTGAAAGCACTACCAAAGGTTTTTTCCACTTTCGAATGACTTGACGACGCAACAGATGGAAATATTGCGCCGGCGTCGTTGGCTGACAAACCTGAATGTTGTGCTCAGCAGCCATCGCCAGGAATCGTTCAACGCGAGCACTGCAATGCTCAGGGCCTTGCCCCTCGAAACCGTGAGGAAGCAACATCACCAAGCCGCTGAGTCGGTTCCACTTGTCTTCAGCACTGGCGATGAATTGATCAACAATTACCTGAGCGCAGTTCCAGAAATCACCGAATTGAGCTTCCCAGATAACCAGACCGTCAGGGCTATCCAACGAGTATCCATATTCGAAGCCCAGAACACCGGCTTCGCTTAGCGGACTGTTGTAAAGTTCAAGTCGGGCTTGATCATC
>JAPOKD010000937.1 GCA_029977825.1 Planctomycetota bacterium
ACCATCCTGCACCAACTTGGTATCAACCATGAAAAGCTGACTTTCACATACGCCGGTCGCCCATTCCGACTGACTGACGTTCACGGCAGCGTCATACGACCACTGACCGGTTCATCCTGAACCGCGAGTCACCGAAACGCTGCCTCTGGATCGCCAGCACTCAACCCCAAATACCAGTGCACACTCTTCGCCGATCGAAAATCTCCAGTCAAACGAGGATTGCATGACTCGGAGAACGAAGCGTTTCCAGCTATCATTTTGACCATGACCCAAACATCATCCTCCCCGCTGATCGACTCTTTTGGGCGAGTACACAACAGTCTTCGCCTAAGTGTCACTGATCGCTGCAACATTCGCTGCTTCTACTGCATGCCGGAGAAGGGTGCTGAATTTGTTCCCAGAGACAATATTCTCACATTTGAAGAGATCTATCGACTTGCGCGATTGCTCGTTGAAAAGGGAGGGGTGAGAGACATTCGAATCACGGGTGGTGAACCTCTGGTACGACAACAGATTTCGCATTTAATACAAATGCTGGCTGGCATCGAGAAGCTTGAAGACCTGTCTCTGACAACCAACGGCATGCTGCTTGCCGAACATGCCCAAGCACTTCACGAAGCTGGCCTGAAGAGACTCAACATCAGCCTTGATACGTTGAACCACGAGGTCTTCAAAAAAATCACCCGAAGAGATGGACTGGAAAAAACACTTGAGGGAATTGATGCTGCAATCAAGTGTGGATTTGAATCTGTCAAGCTCAATACACTTGCGATCAAAGGCGTCACTGATTCAGAAGTAGCAAAATTGGTCCGCTATGCTCTCGATCGAAACGTGATGCTGCGTTTCATTGAATTCATGCCACTGGATACTGATCGAGCGTGGCAGCAAGACCAGGTATTTACCGGGGACCAGTTATTGCTGATTCTGCAACAAGAATTTGACAGTGTTGCGCCGGTCCCACGTCCTGAACCATCACAGCCGGCTGAAGAATTCCAGATTGAACAGGGACGAGTAGGCATCATACGCTCCGTCACAGCGCCGTTCTGTGAGGCCTGCAATCGAATCCGTATCACCGCCGATGGAGCGGTTCGAAACTGCCTGTTTGCGACCAGTGAAACACCACTCCGTGGTTTGATCCGATCCGGCGCATCAGATGAAGACTTGATATCAGCAATACAGGGTTGCCTCATGGGCAAAGCCAAGGCCCATGGCATCGACCAGGACGGCTTCCAACCGCCCGATCGACCGATGTATGCAATTGGCGGTTGAGGCTCTTAGCGGGCCAGTCCAACCCTCATTGGAGACCCCATAACCCACAAACCTATGGCTTCATCAACCACCACACCCGGTGCAGAAGCAGGTTGGTATCCACGCCCGCTTCCTTCATGGCTTTCACTGATTCCTGCACATGCGTAGGGACTTCGTTTTGGCCAGCGAGATAACCAAGATGGCTGATTTGAGCGTCTTTATCCTCTATCAATTCCAGCCATTGCACAGGCAACAACTCGGCTTTCACGGGGAAATCCGGGGCTAAAGGTTTTCCACTCTTGACCTTCGCAGCATTGCCACCTTCACCAATCTGTGCAAGTGAATCTCTTCCGGTGCTGTCGATTCTCGCACCGATGGCTCGCAAGAGTTGGTCAGTCCGTTGAGATGCAGGCAAAGAAACTCGAGGGGGTAATGCTGCTGCGAAGGCGTCGACAGCACTCATGGCTGCGTTCGTATCTTCCTGTTTGGCGACCCATAAATTCTCTGGAAGCAAAGTCTCGGGGACAGCCCTGCGCATCGCAGGCGAGGCAACGATCAAAGCCAGTGTACGGGCCACATTGAATCGGGAGGCGATCAGATCTTCCGTCAACTGCTCTTCCAGGCGTTGCAAAGCTTCATTGTGCGGCGCACTAATTGGGTCGACCACACGACCTCGCAGGGGTTGGCCATGCACCAACTGCCACAAGGAATTGACGACGCCACTCGCGAGTTCAGGGGAGCCTTCCAGACCTTTCGCGAATTCTTTCATGTCCCGATAACGCTCCGAAACCGCTTCGCTTGTCCAGTTAGCAGGCACTTGTGCGTCTGCCACTCGTTGACGACCATCAGACAGTTCGTAGAACACGGCATCAGAATTTTTGTCGCCAAGCTCAAAATCAACTTCGAACTGCCCATCCGCATCTTTTCGCACGCCATGCTTCAAGAAGGCAAAGAAGTTCCAGTAGTCACTCTGCCGACCATTGCCTTCGATATAGGCATCATGGCAACGAGTGCATCTGACATCAACATTGAGGGTCAAAGCCGCGAGACTTCTTGCCATGCCGTGCTCACCACCTGCTGACCGGGGTCCGGCAGCCAACGCTGTAAAGAAGGCCGAGGTGTTTTTGCTCCCACCGTTCAACCAACCTGCGACGGTTTTGTCAAAACTGCTTCCGGTATGAATGCACCTCGCCATCTCGCTGATGAGCTGATCTCGTA
>JAPOKD010000887.1 GCA_029977825.1 Planctomycetota bacterium
CGTTGCATGCAAGCTCGTTTGTCTACGGTCACCATGCGGAGCGATTCTGGGTCTCGGCAGTGTGTGGCCGATAGGGATTGATCGCTTGTGCGTCAGTTCGTGAGGCAACTTGAGCCTGAGTGGGTGTTGGGCAGGCCGCGTTGACCAGAGGGTCGAGGATGCTATCCGGGTCAATCAGGGGGCCAATTGTATTCGTGCTGGGTTCCGCGGGACGTAAAGCGCGGAGGACAAGTATCGCCATTCCCACTGTTAAGAGCGACATGAAGCATAGCAAGGCAATGATAAAGGAGCTGATTGTCATGTTTTTCGTTCTGCTGCTTACCCATCATGTTCCAGTCGGGTGAGTACCGTTCACGCTGTCGCTTGAAAAGACTTCGCTTTGAAAGTTTTCCCGCTTATGCGAGGTAATTCAGGTGGATGGGTTGCCAGCGAAGCTGTGTGGTTAGGTGGGAATACTTTTTAGCTGATTCTCAAGTCCGTTGTTGTTTCAACGATTCGTCATCATGGTGCGTTCGCAGTCAGACAGAAATGCGTCAATTTCCGCGTCCGTTGTCTTCCATGAACACATCAGGCGAGGTGTTCCGATGCCATCGAATTCATAAAAAATCCAGCCAAGTTGTCGAATAGCTGCTGTTTGATCGTGGGTCAGGTCAGCGAAGACTGCATTGGACTCAACGGGTGCTGCAATCCTGACGCCAAGTTGCTGGAGGCCTGTGGCGAGTCTTTGAGCCATCGCGTTCGCGTGCTGTGCGTTTCGTAGCCACGTGTCGTCTGTTAACAATCCCACCCACGGTGCGGACAGGAAACGCATTTTTGATGCAAGTTGCCCGGCTTGCTTGCAGCGGTATTCGAATTCCTTACCAAGTTCCCGATTGAAGAATACAACGCAATCACCGACAGCCATTCCATTTTTGGTGCCGCCGAGACTCAGTACGTCAACTCCACGCTTCCACGTTATTTCGCTGGGTGCAACGCCAAGCGTTGCAATGGCATTTGCAAAGCGAGCTCCATCCATGTGGAAACTGAGGTTGCATCGACGGACGCTTTCTTCAATTCCTTGAAGCATATCGAGGTCGTAAACGGTTCCAACCTCGGTGGATTGCGTGATGCTGAGCGCTTTTGCCTTGGGGAAGTGCACGTCGGTTCGACTTCCAGCGACTTCCATGACGCGGTCACCATCGACACGCCCGTTTTCACCGGGCACAAGAAGGATCTTGCTGCCATTACAGAAGAACTCAGGTGCACCACACTCATCGGTCTCGACGTGTGACCATCGGTGTGCGAGGACACCGTGATGCGATTGGCACATCGCTGATAACGCTAACGCGTTGGCGGCGGTGCCATTGAATGTGAAAAACACATCACAATCAACTTCAAAAATGTCCCGAATCAGTGAGGCTGCGCGTTTTGTCCACGGATCTTCTCCGTAAGGTTTAGCGGCGTCCTGATTTGCCTCTGTCATCGCGGACATCGCTTCAGGACAGATGCCAGCGGTATTGTCGCTGGCAAACTGGCAGCCGGGTTGGATCGACATGGTGGGGCGTTCTGCAGGACGAGGGTTAGTTTTTCGAAGCAGCGGGCGGGTTGGGTGGCAGGTTGTCCAGAATGTATCTCGTCATCAGGTCCCGCAGATGCCGTGTCGTGTTTTTGCCTTCTCGAATCGAGTGCGTTCGATTCGGATACGACATCATGCTGAATTGTTTGTTGTGCTTGATCAGCTCGTTGATGAGTAGTTCCAGTGTCTGGTAGTGGCAATTATCATCGCCGGTTCCGTGTATCAACAAAAGGTTTCCCTTGAGTTGTTTTGCAAAGTTAATCGGTGAACCCTCGGTGAAACCTTCTACGTTGGAATCGGGCAAGCCCATGTAGCGTTCTTGATAGATCGTGTCGTAGTATCGCTGGTTCGGAACTGGCGCGACAGCAACGGCTGTCGAGTACAGGTCTGGATGCTTGAAAATGGCATGTAAACTGGATGAACCGCCGCCGCTCCAGCCCCAGATTCCAACGCGTTCAGGATCGAGGTAGGTGCGATCTTTCAAGACGGCCCTTGCTGCTGCAGCCTGATCTGCCGGAGGAATGATGCCAATCTTGCGGTAAATGCTTTTTCGCCATTCTCTTCCTCGTGGAGATTTTGTACCCCGATTGTCAAAGCTCATCACCACATAACCTTGCTGGGCCATCAGTTGGTGCCACAGGTAGGACTTGCTGCTCCAGCGATTCACTACGGTGGTGCCTGCTGGCTCTCCGTAAACGTAGATAAGAAGGGGGTACTTCTTTGTATTGTCAAACTTCGGCGGAAGCATGCACCAGGCCTCCAGTTCCAGAGGCTCTGCCGCATTTTCATCGGTAGGGTCTAGTGGCAGGGTAACGCGAAAGAATTCTGTGGGTGTTCGAGCCAGAGAACTGATGGTTTTTCGGAGAGCCTCGTTGGACTCGAGGGAGCGAACCGATTTGTGGTCGGGCAGAGTAACCAGATCCCAGGTTGGCGGGTCATCAAAACGAGATGCCTGATGAATGGCCCACCGGGAATCTGGAGAAATCTGGTAGCTGTGGGTTGCCGCTATGCCGTCAGGAGTCACCCGCTGTAAGTTCGTGCCATCCAGGTTCACCCGATAAAGGTAGCGTTGCGATGCCTCATCTGGTGAGGCGATGAAGTAGGCGATGCCATCAGGCTCATTTACTTTTAAGAGTTCAATTACATCGAACTCTCCGCGGGTGATCTGTTTTATTGCACCATCGTCAAGAGATGCTATGTAAAGATGACGCCATCCGTCGCGTTCGCTCAGCCATGTGAATGCTGATGCATTGTCCAGCCAATTCAATTCATCATGCACATCGATCCAGGCTGCATCTCGCTCGACCATGAC
>JAPOKD010000934.1 GCA_029977825.1 Planctomycetota bacterium
CATAGAATACCTGCCCATCAATGGAGATCGTTCCAACTGACCACGGTAATCGGTTGCGGCGCAGTGCGTGGGGAGCGGTGGTTGACGAGGACGAATCGCTGGGCGTCTGGCTGATTTTGCCATCAGCTGGTGACAATGCGTTCCATTCTTCCTGGCTCAGGTCAAATTGGAGCTGGTGTACCCGCGTTGAAGTGTAGAAATGCGATTTCTTGTCAGACGCAGGATTTGCGGGGCGGTGGACAAGGGATGCTGCCGTGTCCTGAGCGTGAGTTGTTGTCTGTGACAACACGGTCACACAATAGAAAATTCCGATTGCCTGAAAATGTTGCTCTGCGGGCCGTTAATGTCTGTGGATGGAGCGAATTTATAGCTTGGTTTTTAAATGCTCGAAACTTACGCTGGCCTTTGGACACACCATGTTTGCGACTATCTACGAGCGATAAACGCCACCGGCATAGCGTGTAAATACTAACTTACTCAAACCGCTGACTCTCATGCCCGGTTTGTGATGTTCCGTCTTCTGCCTAACTATTGATTACCAAGACAGCAGAGTTCATAAGCGACCGTTCCAGTTAAAGCGGTTCAATGAACGTTTCAGGTTTTCGATCTGTTGTTGCCTCGCGTGAAACAACGCCGAGTGGATTGATGACGTCAAAGCTTGTGGTGGCTATTCGTGGGTGTTAGCCTAGGGGCAGACGTCAGTCCATTTTGTTGTCAACACACGCGCGAGGATGATTTTTATGGGTTTAGGGACAGCGTTTGGAATGCCCGGCATTCTTGAACTTGGGGTAATCGCGATGCTGGTGTTGCCGGTAATTGTTGTGATTGTCTTTTTTGTTTTGTTGAGTCAGAAACCAAAAAAAAAGAACGCAGAAGTTGCAACAGTGCCGAAGGAGAGCCATGCGTGGCCCGCGAGTCGCTGGTTGATGGAGGTGCTAAAATTTGTGGGCGTTATTGGCGTGTGTTTTCTGGCTTGGTTGCTTTTTACATAAAGCTGTTCGCTGCTAGCTTGATTCAAAGAGTCTCTCATGAATCAGTTTTGGAGGCAGTCATTCTGGTATTCTCGGCATAAAGCCGGTGAGCCGTTCGGAAGCGGTGCACTGAGGCACTTGGAGTCAGGTGGGTGACGAGTGATTTGAGGAGCCAGTGGTTGGATTAGTGTCTTGATCAGTACCACGATCAGTGTCGAGGCAAAGTCGATGTTGTGCATCACGCGACCGTTGCAGCCCGTTGCCGCGAGTTTTTGGCCGCATTCAGCGACTGAAGGAAATTTGAAGGCGCGTGTAGCCAGAAACCTTGAAGCTCGGCTTAGTTAAGGCCCTGGTGTGATTGTAGACTTTGGGTTCGGCCCAGCGGCATGTCGGGCACGTTACACTGTGAATGACTGCATGCACGGCCTTGGAACTGTGCCGCCAAGCGTGCCAGGAACTGAACGTTTATTCGATAGCGGTGGTTGCGAAGTATTGTGTCAGTCCGATCCAATCTCCGTAGGCCAGACGCACTTTTTATGCGCGGAGCAATGATAACAATATGTCTAATACCTTTTGCCGTTTGATTTTGAGTCTCTTCTGTTCGACTTGTCTGGGTGTATTTTGCGCAAGTACTGCTGCTCAGGATGCGGAAGACTCTGAAAAGAGTTTTTCCATTGTGCTGCTTCCAGACACACAGAACTACTCAGAAAAATACCCAGAAACCTACATCGCTCAAGCACTTTGGATTCGCAAACAGGCAAAGCAGGACAACATCAAGTTTGCGATCCATCTTGGCGACATCGTACAAACGTCGACTAAACAGCCTGAATGGGAAAACGCCGATCGAGCGATGCGATTGCTCGATGGTGTCGTACCTTACAGTGTGGCACCAGGGAATCATGACATGGTCGTCAAGACCCGCGACTCTTCGCTTTACAACAAGTACTACTCACCCGAGCGTTTTGCTGGTCGAAAGTGGTACGGCGGACATATGGGGGATAATAACGACAATAACTACTGCTTTTTTGAAGCGAGTGGGATGAAGTTCATGATTCTTAATCTTGAGTTCGCGCCGCGTGATGAAACTCTGCAATGGGCCGCAGGCATCACTCAACGTTACCCAGAACATCGAGTGATCGTGGCGACCCACTGCTACATGCGTCCCAAGGCACGAGATACAGGTTGTGCAACTTCCTATAACATCGCTGGAAATAGCGGGGAACAAATGTGGCAGAAGTTCATCCGAAAACAGCCAAACATCTTTCTCGTGGTTAGCGGCCATGTGTTGGGCGTTGGGTTGCAGACAAGTATCAACGATGCCGGTGGAAAGGTGCTTGAAATGTTGACCGACTATCAGGGGCTGCCCAACGGGGGCGACGGATGGCTTCGTTCATTAACGTTCGTGCCCAGTGAGAATAAGATCCATGTCAGGACCTATTCACCTTTGTTGGACAAGGAAAACAAGGCTGAGAAGGAAACTTTCTCTTTGGATTACCAAATGACC
>JAPOKD010000825.1 GCA_029977825.1 Planctomycetota bacterium
CGCCGTCTTCCGTCGCAGTGGTCAACCAGATCTGGTTTCCCCACACCACAGGCGACGACCAGCCCTTGCCATGAATCGCAGTTTTCCACTTTACGACCGACTCATCTACTTTGTCCGGCAAATCCGCCCCCGCGGCATGTCCGTCACCTTCTGGCCCTCTGTATTCAGGCCAATTTTCCTCGGCAAAGACGGCATTTGATAAAGCGAGTATCAGAAAAAGCTTACAGAATTTCATAAAACTTCAGGGGGCATCAAGTAGGAATCGGGCACAACGGGAAAGTAGTGCAGTGCCTTGCCATAACCAAATAGCCCGTAGCAGGTTGCCTCGAGCCGTGGACCTGTAGTTATAGCTGATTCGCTGCTGACAGGCAGCTGTTTTGGTGTGGAACTGTAACCCGTTGCTCGCTCCCAGGCTGACAAAACCGAGTTCCTCACGACCGCACCTTGTTAGCCGGCATTCTGGTACAAGACATCACTGATTCTACTATCAACATGACAACGAGCGTTCTGTACAAAATAGAGCCCGATTCATCCAATCACCATTTTGTGCACCAGACCTACACTTGATGTGGGACAGGACATACTCCACTACCAAGCAAATACTCCACTCCAAAACAGCGTAGTTGTTCATCGCATCCGAATATCATCGAAAAACGGCTTTCCCGTCGATGTGCACATGCTGAGGCCCCCCTGCCCATGTCAAGCAACGAACCGTACAAGACCTACCGTAATCTTCCCGAATTGGCTGGCCTTTGTCGAATGACTCAGGCGGTCAAGTCGGACTGGTCTCTCGACGAAAGTGTCACGCGACTGAAACGGATTCACTATGTACTTCGTCGCATCCATGAAACCTTCATTGCGAGAATTCCCGGGGAACCGATCTACGAGTTAAAAACTCTCTACAGCCACCATGCGTACCTCTGTGCTGAACAGGTCACGGCAATACGCGGTCGTGTCAGCGAAATGCGCGAACCCCCTTTGGGTTTGGACAAGGTTCCAGACGCACTCCTCGAAGACACCCTTGATGAACTCTCACGATGCCCGGAAACCGTCCTGTTTCTTTCTGGCGTCTACTCAGTCGTTCTGCCGGCGTGCCTCGCTGCCTGCGAGAAACTGCGTGTGGATTCGCATCCGATCGCAGATGCGCCAACGGCACGCATCGCCAAACTGATGGCGTACGAACTGACAGAATTGTGTGAAATCGGGACTCAATGTGTTGCGTGCCTGGCGTCAGATGAGGATCCACCAAAAATCTCTGATTGGGAGGATCACCTAACTGCCTACCTGCAGTCGTCAGGGTCAATCGATGGCACTGCACCGTACACAGAATCCCCCCCAGAGTTGCGATATCCAGACGCCCAGAAAGCCTATCAGCATGAGCCAGAACGGGATGAACGGTTTCGTGACCCGTACAATGCCGGAGTGAATCCAGAAGCCTTCCTCTACGACGATCAATACGCGGCTTCAGATAAGACCTTGATGATCTATTACAAGCGTCTCAGGGAAATCGATGTCCCGGAAGTGATGGCCACCATCCTGACAGATCTGGGCGAGGCCGAGCCGTGGGAATTTCACATGGAAATGTCTCGCCAACTGTGGGACGAAGCAAGGCACGCGATGATGGGGGAAATCGGTTTTGCGGCACTGAATCTCGATTGGACCGAGATTCCAATCAATTTCACATGGTCAAAAAACCTGAACACGCAACTCAATCCCCGTGAGCGCCACGGCGTTCTATTTTTCATCGAACAGGGGTTGATGCCAAAGACAGGCAAGCGATACGAATGGGAGGTAGCGTCCGAGAGCGGGGATCCATTGGCAAAGCTGTTTCAGGACTTTGACTGGGCCGACGAAGTACTGCATGCTCAGATTGGCCGCCGCTGGTATGTCCCGCGTTACAACTCACTTAATGAAGCCATGACTTATGGTGACCAATGCTGGTCACAGGTGCTCAGCAATTGGCAGCAATACAAAGACGAAGGTTTAACCGAGCATCGGAACTGGTGGCCCGACTTGTATTCCAAATTCTGCATGCTGCGGGGAGTGACGCCCGATCCAAACACACTGGCGTTTCATGAGACCTACGAGCAAAAGCGCGCGGACCTCGAAAATCTGTGAATAGACCAGTTCAACGTGACTCAGGCCAACTCAGGTGCCGATGCAAAAATTTGTAGGTCCCCTGCCCGTTGATGGTATGAGGTCCGTCAAAGAACTCTATCTCGGTCGAGTCACCGATCCCGAGTTTGTTGTAGTGACGCCTCACTTTGGCGTATTCCCACGCAACCCACTCGTCAACTCCGACACCATCATCATGCCCTCGTTCAACCATGAATGGACGCGGAGTCATTAACATTGCCAGCTCGGCATAATTTGCAACGTGCCCCATATTCCATTCAAAGATCTCATATTCCCCTGTCCAAACGTAGCTGAATTTTGCATCAACGGACGCATTTTTTGCGACCCACTCGTTGTAATCCGCACTACAAATCGAGAGGCAATACCCGGGTTCGTCGTCGGTTTTTGGCAGCATGGGAGGTACTCTTACGGCCGTCTTACCTCCATATGACAAACCATAAAAGCCAATCCGTTCTGAATCGACATTCTCCAGACCACTCAACCAGCGCAACGTGACCTGGTGCTGAGGAATGATATAGCTGAACAGCGATAGGCCAATCGGATTGGACTTCCGCTGCAGAGTTCGGAACCTGTCTCCACCGCGATAGGGGTTCTGTGGTGCATAAACCACAAAGCCACGTCGACAAAGTTCTGCCGCGAACGACTTATAAGCGCGGAAACCTCGAGACTCAGGGCCACTGATCGTATCCATCGGGACACCCTCCAACCCATGCTGGCACACAACCACAGGACGTTTTTCACCACTCTTAAGATCACCACTCTTAAGATCTCTGGGCAGCAGCAAAATCCCTGCAGCAATAACATCCTCATAAACGTCAAGCATCACTTCATACCCGAGCATCTGTTCATCCTCCAGAATTAGGCGAGTACGTGGATTGGGTTCAATCGTGGGAACAGGCAATTTCCCGAACAGTTCATCATGAACGCGTTCCCTTTCCATGTTTGCCGATTCAACAAAAGCCTCGACTGAGGAACGGTCCAGATTGGCGAACCTCGCATCACGGACTCGATGTGATTTCCGCAACAGTTC
>JAPOKD010000381.1 GCA_029977825.1 Planctomycetota bacterium
CAATTCTTTCAAGTCGAAGCCACTCGATAGAAAATGATCCTCCAACGCTGCCAACAATTCCGGGTTCGTTGCCGGATTGGTATCACGGATATCATCCTCAGGTTCGATCAGCCCACGTTTGAAAAAATGTTTCCAATACCGATTCACGAGTGCCTTTGCGAAAAATGGATTCCCCGGATCGCTTAACCAGCTCGAAAGCCTCAACCGCGGATCTTCGTCGGGAGCGATAACGCCAACTGTATCCCCGAGTGCCGAAGGCGGAATCATCTGGCCGGTCTTGATGTTTTTTGCCTCAGCCAACCCTCGCTTGTGAAATATAAGATCCTCTCCTTGAATGCCCGTAGGCTTGCGGCCAACCCGGGTAAAAAACGCTGACAAGCCGTAATAATCATCCTGACTCCAGCGTTCAAAAGGATGGTGATGGCATTGCGCGCATTGCATCCGCACTCCTAAAAACAACTGCGCAACATCCTCCATCTGCTGCTTTGGCTCTTTCACGCGTTTGTACCAGGCAACAGCGGGATTCGCGATGACAGTCCCCGTTGCGGCGAGCAATTCCTTGACCATCTGGTCGTAGGGAACATTCGTCAGAAGGCTGTCTCGCACCCATGCATGGAAAGCAAAGTTCGATGTAATATCACTGGCATCATCTCGTCGGTTTTTCAGTAACGCTGTCCACTTGTTTGCGAAATAATCGGCATAGCTCGGACTCCTTAACAATTGATCAATCCAAGCCGCACGTTTTTCAGGATCAGTGTCGTCCAGAAACTCTCGAGCCTCAGTAGCGGTTGGCAACCGGCCTGCGATATCAAGTGTCACGCGGCGTAAAAACGTCGAGTCATCACAAGTCTCGGACGCAGGCACACCAATTTGGCTCAAATTCGAAAAGACATGATCATCAATGAAGTTATTCGAGTTTGGGAGCTCGGAACTGCTACCCAACGGGATAGCTGCGTTAAAGACGCTGACGCGTCCTTGATACCGGACCATTACCCCAACTCGTCCCGGCAAATCGGCAGCGGTTACCAACCCGCCCTCTGTCACCGTAGCCATCGCTGTGTCGTTTGACTCAAACAGGGCGAGATCAGTGACAACGCGGGTCTCTCCACCGGCATAATGTGCGACCACGGTGAGCTGCCTACTCGCTCCTGGTCTGATCGTGTCCTGTGCAGGCTGCACTTCTAAAGATGCCAATTCAACGTTGGTGTCACCAAGTGGCGTTCCTGCTGCAATCCAGCGTTTCAGGAGGTCATAGCCACTGGAAGTTGGCGGCAAAAGAATCCCACCTCGATGGGGAGTCCGCCCGGAGATCTTTCTCAGCAGCAAGCTCTGATCAGGAGCTGCGGGAAATAAGCGTCGGCCCCGACCTTCGAGCACCATGTGGTCATAATCTTCCAGCGGCTCGAAGCCCAATAACGATAGCTCAAAGCCATTCTGGCCCCCGCCAGCTTTGGCGTGGCAAACCCCGGCATTGCAACCAGCCTTGGTCAACACCGGAACAATGTCCCTGACAAAACTTATCTGCTCAAGCTCACCACTTTCTCCCAGTGCAGCCGACGACAGGCTCAGCATCAGAACGCAGCCCCACAGGGTCACAAGCTCCCTCAGGAGCGGCGAGTCTCGTCTATGATCTGCTTGGACCATCGAACGTTTTTGGGTAGGCCATGCCTGAGTAAAACCCAGACACGTAGACAGCGGGTGGGAGCTTGATACAGCTACTGAAATTATAGTCGCGCGGCACGCCTGGGTCCAGTTATCAGCGGCGTCTGTACATCTTGGCCGCTGTACCGGGGCGTCAGGCCTTGTAGCCGTCAAAACCCAACCGAAGCGCTACTCAACGGACCTGTCCTCTTTCAATGCTAGCCCAACCACCCAGCCTAAATCCATCAGAGCAGAAGACCTGCACCTACCCCAGCTTTTTGGAGCCGCGGCCGGTTTACCCAGAACTAAAGCCGGTTTGCTTAGAATAAAGGCCAGGGTGCCGAGTATAAATAATGCGCCCCGCGAGTTGCTCAGCAGTCTGAAAGGGATGGGTTGGTGCACCCTTTCACTTGATTAAGCAGAATAGCAACTGTTCCCGACGCAAACAGGCACCTGATTGTCACAAGGCCAGTACCCGCGTTGACCGACAAGCAAGGGCTGCCATTCATTTTGAGTTCTTTCATACTTACCCAGTTTGTAACCCATGCTTTCCAACACCCAACCACCCGTTTCTCACCCTCACTTCGCGCTGCATTCATGAGAACCTTAGCCGTTAGCATTTTTCTGACACTGAACACATGTTGCTGGGGGCAGAAACTCAACCCCGATCGTGTTTACCCTCCATTTGCGATAGGTCCAACCGGAATCTATGCAAATATCGAGAAACAAAACCAGATCACCGTTACGCAATTCGCGGCACAGACAGCGGCAGCACAAAGTGGTTTGAGAGTTGGTGACGTTTTGGTGTCAGCAGCAGGCCGAGATTTAGATGTGGCCGACCCCCGTGTTCCGCTGGGACAAGCGATCGGTGCAGCAGAGGCGAACGAAGGAAAACTGTCATTGATGGTTCGCCGCGGGGAACAGAAAGTTGAAATCATCCTGACTATACCCGCGATTGGCTCGTACTCGGAACAATGGCCTGCAAATTGCAAAAAAACTGACCTCATCGTTAACGCAACGGCCAAATACGTCGCGTCCTGCCAAGCAGATGACGGGACCTATATTCTTCGTTCAGGGCGGGGCATTCGTGATAATTTACAAGGCTGTCTGACAAGCCTGTTCTTGCTCTCAACGGGTGATGACAGCTACCTACCCAATGTGAAGCTTCATGCGCACCGTCTTGCAAGACTGGCTGAGAAACGCCGGAATGCCGGCGGCCATGTAAATTGGCAGTTGGGTTATCAGGGAATTCTTTTGGCGGAATATTTCCTGCAGACGGGTGACCGGACTGTTTTGCCAGGACTGCAGGAACTTTGCGATTGGTGCATCGACAATCAGGCCGCAGGTGGCTGGGGGCATGGTGATACTGTCGGCCCAGGTTACGTTCAAAGTGGGCTGATGAACCACGCAGGACTTCCAATCCTGATCACTTTGATACTTTCACAAGAATGTGGAGTGGAAGTTGATCCCGACGCATACGCTGATGCAATCAAGTTGATGTATCGCATGGTGGGTCATGGCTGCATCGCTTACGGGGACCACCGCAGCGAATTGTGGTGGTCCAACACGAACGGCCGCAACGCAATGCTTGCATGCGCCTTTTCATTACTGAGTGATTTTCCCCAATACAAAGCGTGTTCACAACACCTGGCCAGGCTCGTAACCGATTCCTATTTCCAGCCCGAATTCGGGCACACGGGAGGCGGATTCAACGTCATATGGCGTGGAATTGCCTCTGTCCACGTTCCCACTACCCAGCGTTACTACTATCAGCGACAAATGAAACTTCTGGCCTGGTATTACGACTTGACCCGCCAACCACAAGGAGGATTTTCCATCCTGCCAACGCCACCCGATAATGCAAGGTACTCGGGAGTGGATTGGGGCACTGGATCGATCGGCCTGACTTATACTGCTCCACGTCGCACTCTTCGAATCACTGGCAAACCACGCACACCCCACAGCATCCCTCCAAAACCTCCCAAACTTGAATGGGGCACTGACGCTGATCTTCTCTTCTTTTCAACTTACGGGACACAGGATTACGGACCCGAAATCCAAAAACCCCACCAGATTTATTCTCGACTCCTGGAAGATAAACACAGCAACCCAACGGTTAGTTACTGCAGCAAGTACTTGAGGCACTACAGCCCTCTTGTACGGACCTGGGCTGGACGCCGCTTGGGAGAGATGAATACCCCAACAGCCATTGCTGCATTAAGGAAAGCCAGCTTGCATGCCGATCCACGTGTACGCAGAGCCGCTTATGATGCAATCTCCGGTTACGACAACTGGCGACGCCCCATCAAGGGCAGGTTGCCCGCGGCTGTCGTTTCCGAGCAATTTCTGCCTCAAATCATTGCCACCCTTACCAATGAAGAATCCGCATGGTGGGAAATCGACGGGGCTTTATTTGCACTAGGACAGGCCCAGCCCAGTGATATCAGGGAACACCTCCCCATCATCCGTCAATTTACCAATCACGAGGACTGGTATCTCCGCGATGCCGCGTTCTGGGCCATCGTCGGCCTGCAGGCTGAAATCACAGGAAATGAATTCTCAATGCTGACGCAGATGTACAGCCAGTCACGTCATGTGTTCGAAAGGGCTTCGTTCGACTCTGGATTTCAAACCATTCTTAAAAGTGACAAAGCGGCCTTTGATCGAGCCAGTTTGATCAAAGCAGCCCAACGTCTAGGCAAGACTACTCACACTCCCAAAGTGATGCTCGGATACGGTGCGGGAGGAACACACGAGGCGGCGCACCGCACCATGATGGTTCTGAAACATTTTGATCCGCAGATCTACCCGCTGATGCTTTCTGACTTCGAACTATATCTGAAAAATTGGGAGCCGTATTACCAACACAGCGTATGGCTTATCAAAGGCAGCAAGTGGCAGCCTGGGATCCTTAAGATCCTCGGAACACTGGGGCCAGAGGGAGAACCCCTTGTTGTTCAACTCGAGCGTATCCAGCGCGAATACCACACGTATGATCAGCATCGGATCTCTGGAGATGCTGCGAAAATCCCAGCGGAAATCGCATCGGCGGTGAGAAAATGGCGGGACAAACAATCCCGCGATTAGCAGCACCACCAATGCATCCGCTGGCGATATGCTTGAGTTCTTTGTTTATCCTTAGCGGACGGTTGACAGCACCGCTGTTAAACCCACGGCTGAAATCATCGATGCCAGTGTTGCTTGCACAACGCCGGTGTTTTTTGAACAGAGTTGTGCAGTAGTTTTCGCGGCGACGGCGTGTTGTTCCTTCAACGGCCAATCCATGAAGCACTCAATCCAGTCGGCAAGAGCACATTCGCTGCGCACTTTTACGTGCCACTTGGAAAAGGATGGGCCATGGTCACCAAAACATGCGCGCAAAGGTATTTCTGAGACGTTTGTCCAGTTTCAAGACTCACAGCAGCAAACACATTACCGTGCCAACTTGCTTTCTTGCTTTTCCATAACCTGTTTCGATCGACTGATTTAGATGCTTGCAAATCCTGACGGCAACTGAAGAAACATGTCACAGCAAGTGTTTTACGCGTAAGAACCGCTGTGCCGCGGCCGAAAAGATCCGGCACTGTGGGCGGGTGCCGTGCGCGCGGGGTGCACCACAGGGGAAGCCGCACAGTGGAATCTCCCAATTTGGCCCGGCGTTTGCTCTCTTCCCTGTTGACAGAGAGCCTGTCTAAAAGCTGAACCCAACCCAGGCCGAAGCGTTTCACTAGTCCCAGAAACGGTAACGGCATCATGTACCTCTGTGAAAGGACTTGTGACGCGATGTTAATCGAGCAGCAAAATGAGATCTCAAAATTGGAACATGCCGCCCGTTGTCACCGCGGTGTAAATCACCCTTATCTCACATCCCTAGCCAATGGCAGCCTCCCTGATCCCCATCAGGCCATCGTTGATTTCGCAACTCAATACCAGGGTTACACAAGCTGGTTCCCCAAATATCTGCACTGCGTGATGAACAAACTTGAAAGCCCGCAGCACCGTTCCTACTTTCAAGAAAATATAGATGAAGAAGGAGGGATGCTGGATACCGCGACTCTTGCCGAATTGAGCAAACTTGGTATCGCCGAAGACTGGGTACAGGGCATTCCCCACCCGATCCTGTTTCGTCGTTTTCAATTAGCCGTCGGGATTGAAGCTCGTGTAGCTCCGTTGTCTGCTG
>JAPOKD010000632.1 GCA_029977825.1 Planctomycetota bacterium
GATTCGGCACGCAATTAGTTCCTTAAAGTCCAGTCTTCACTCAGCCTTGAAACAG
Source organism: Planctomycetota bacterium (assembly GCA_029977825.1). Taxonomy (GTDB): domain Bacteria; phylum Planctomycetota; class Planctomycetia; order Pirellulales; family Pirellulaceae; genus Rubripirellula. Next base: position 56 of record JAPOKD010000632.1, read on the forward strand.
GGATGTTTTGTGAAGATTCCAATTCTCACCGGCCGCCATGACGCTTTTCTATTACAACCCGCTTTTTCTTGAGCATGATACCGGGCAGCATCCTGAGCACGCGAATCGTCTGCGAACGGTCATGGATCACTTGAAGAGTAGCGATTTCTTTGATGATTTACCCAGACCCGATTGGTCACCTGCGTCAACCGAGCAGTTGTTACAGGTGCACACGCGTGATGCGATTGATGGTATCAGTCGTTTTATCGACGGTGGTGGCGGGCAGATCGAGGCGGATACTGTCGTCAGTTCCCATTCTCTGGAAGCAGCCAGGTCAGGTGCCGGCGCCGCGTGTGATGCAGTGCAGCGAGTGCTGTCGGGTGAAGATGGTAATGCGTTCTGTTTGATTCGGCCTCCGGGGCATCATGCCCTGAAGGAAAAGCCGATGGGATTCTGTCTGATCAATCATGTTGCTGTTGCTGCTCGTTACCTCGTCAAGCAACTTGGCGTGGAGCGGGTCCTGATCGTTGACTGGGATGTGCATCATGGGAATGGTACGCAGGCGACGTTTTGGGAAGATCCACAAGTGGCTTTTTTGTCCATGCACCGTTCGCCGTTTTATCCCGGTGGTGGCGACGCACACGAGACAGGCGCCGGAGCCGGGCGGGGCCTGAATGTAAATTTGCCGGTTCAGTTCGGGACTTCTGCTGCAAAACAGATTGAGCGTTTCAGGCTGGCAACTGAAAAACTGGCATCATCATTCAAGCCACAGTTCATTCTTGTGAGCGCCGGATTTGATAGTCATCATGCCGACCCTGTCGGAGCCAATGGTTTCGAGAGCAGCGACTTTGAAGCTTTGACACGAATCATGATGAATATCGCTGATGTTCATGCGGAAGGCCGAATCGTGAGTTTGCTTGAGGGAGGTTACAACCCGGAGGCTTTGGCAGAAAGTGTTGATTTTCACCTGAGAACTCTGCTTGCTCCCGATCTGTAGTCTGCAGGGTTTGTGTCTTGAGGCTAAAATTCGGTGTGCATTGAGGGTGCTCGTTGCGAGTACGCTGTTTTGCGTTTTAGCTTCGTTGTTTCATGTCCGGATGGAGAGGTTTGATGCTGCGTGTTTTTGCTGTTTGGCCAGTAACGTTGGCTGTGAGTTTTTGTTTGCTTGTGGCTCAGGGCGTTATGCTTCAGGGGGCAGAAAAACAGCCAAACATCCTGTTTGTTTTTTCTGACGATCATGCTCCGCAGGCTATTGGTGCATACGGTTCCAAGATCAACGATACGCCGAACCTTGATCGGATCGCGCGGGAAGGTGCGATTTTTCAGAACTCCTTTTGCGCCAACTCCATTTGTGGACCTTCGCGTGCGTGCATCCTGACCGGCAAGCACAGCCACAAAAATGGATTTCTGCGAAATGGCAATCGGTTTGATGGTACCCAGATGACCTTCCCGAAACTGATGCAGGACGCCGGTTACCAGACAGCGATCATTGGCAAGTGGCATCTGTCGAGTAATCCGACAGGCTTCAATCATTGGGAAATATTGCCGGGACAGGGGAGTTATTACAACCCTGACCTGATTCAAATGAACGGGGAACGAAAGCGTTACGAGGGATATTGCACTGACATCATTACCGAGAATGCGTTGAACTGGCTCAAGGATAAGCGTGATCCTGACAGGCCTTTCATGCTGATGTGTCAGCACAAGGCGCCGCACCGTAATTGGTCGCCACCGCCACGCCATTTCTCACTTTACAAAGGAGTAGACATCGCGGAGCCGGAAACGCTGTTTGATGACTACGAGGGCCGCAGCAAGTTGCTGAAAGAGAATGAAATGTCATTGAAGGATCATTTCTTCTGGGGACATGACATGAAATTTCATGGGGACAGCCAGTACCCCGATCAGTTTCGGCCGGGGCTTGCCAATGGTGAGTATCGCCGGATGACGGACTCGCAAAAAGCAGCATGGGACGCGGCGTACCAACCCGAGAATGACAAATTCCTTCAACAGATGAAAGCAGGAAAGTTGAGCTCCAAAGATGTCATTCGATGGAAATATCAGCGGTACATCAAAGATTACCTGAGGTGCATTCAGGCAGTGGATGACGGAGTTGGGGCGATGTTGGAGTATCTTGATGAGTCAGGTTTGGCCAATAATACCATTGTCATTTACAGTTCGGATCAAGGGTTTTATTTGGGAGAACACGGGTGGTATGACAAGCGATGGATGTTTGAAGAATCGCTGAGAATGCCTTTTCTGATTCGGTGGCCCGGTGTGATACAGCCCGGAGTCGATGCCAAGGCCCTGATTCAGAATATTGATTATGGTCCCACGTTTCTGGAGATTGCTGGTGCGGAGATCCCTGGGGAAATGCAGGGACGGAGTATGGTGCCGATGCTTCAAGCACAGGGGCAGCCATCTGCATCGTGGCGGGATGCGATCTATTACGCTTATTACGAGAATGCCGCCGTCCATAATGTTCCAGTTCATGATGGTGTTCGGACTGCGCGTTACAAGCTGATGTTTTTCCCGCGAACACGCGAATGGAATCTGTTTGACTTGGAAAAAGATCCACAGGAAATGGTCAGTGTTCACGCGGATCCCGAATACGCTGAAATTCTCGCGGGAATGCAAAAACGGTATCGGGACTTGCGACAATTCTATGATGTCAACTCAGCTGTTCTGCCGGCAACCAGAGGTGATGAACAACGTTGGCGAGAACGGGATAGAGTTTTGACCAGAAATGCCAGGCAAGGGAATGTCGATCTGGCTTTCATTGGTGACTCGATCACTCAGGGCTGGGAGGGGCGTGGCAAAGATGTCTGGGCGAAACATTATGGCGATCGCAAGGCGATCAATCTTGGCATCGGCGGCGATCGTACTGAACACGTGATTTGGCGTTTAACGCATGGCAATCTCGGGAAGATCAAGCCCAAAGTTGCCGTCTTGATGATCGGAACCAATAACACGGGGCATTTTGATCAGGATCCGTCGGAGGTTGCCGCCGGCGTTGAGCGTATCCTCGAAATTCTTGCGCAGCGTTTGCCTGAAACCAAAATTGTCCTGCACGGAATCTTTCCGCGAGGTGCTGATTCACTGGATGCGAAACGGTTGAACAATATCGCGATCAACCAGATCATTCGCAGGTACGCTGATGGTGATCGCGTGCACTATTTGGAAATCGGTGACGAGTTTCTGGAATCCGACGGAACCATCAGTCGTGAGATCATGCCTGATCAATTGCATCTCAGTAAGCAGGGTTACGAGCGTTGGGCTAACGCACTTGAGCCTAAGCTGAAGGAACTCGGGCTTTAGAATCAGCATGAGGGATTGCCAATTAATGCATGGTAACGCACATTGCGTGCGGACGCGTTCTCCAGGATGTGAACCAGAGTGGGGTCGCCAGCTTGCCGATGCACGGAATTTGCGGTTCGGCCCTGGTTGATCAGAAATTTGTGGTTGACCGGTTCCGCTGTCGTCTTGTTGCCGAGTCCGGATTGTCAGGTCTCTACATTGACATGCAGGAAGAAATGTTCTTCCTGTGGTCAATGTCAGCGAGTTGGGCAAGGAAACAAGATGGGGACAAGACAAGTTGTCGTGGTCGGTGGAAGTCACGGTATTGGTGCAGGGATCGTTCAGCGGTGTGTTGACTCCGGTGCGGCAGTTACCGCATTTTCGCGTACCGCCGGAGAGACCGCAGATTTGCCGGGAGTGCAGCATCACACGGTTGATCTTGCGTCGGAACCGATTGACCCAACCGTGTTGCCCGAAACAATCGATGGATTTGTCTACTGCCCCGGAACCATTAGCCTTGGACCGCTGCGTGCCGTGAAGGCTGACCTGCTGCGGTCGGATTTTGAAATCAATGTGGTTGCTGCCGTCTTGTCACTTCAGGCAGTGCTGCCGGGTCTCAAACGGTCGTCTGAAGCGAGTGTTGTCATGTTTAGTACCATTGCCGCCGCCACCGGCTTGCCCATGCATAC
>JAPOKD010000585.1 GCA_029977825.1 Planctomycetota bacterium
GTGCCACGAGTGCTCGAACATCATCTTTGAGGAATGCTGAGCTTGTTTCGAACATTGTGAATGGATTGCCTCAGGATGTTCATGTGCTCTTGCTGGTAAACGATCGGTCCGCTTTCGCAACGGCTAACAACAACAGTCGCGTCACATTTGTTGAAATGCCAGCTGAAAGCGATATCTCAATCTGGCCACAGGACCCCTTCGTCGTCGTCCAGGGAAAATCAACGACTAAGTTGATCACACCTTGTTCATTCAACCGTGAGGATGATGAGAGGATGCCAAAGCAACTGGCCAGTATTCTGAATTTGGAAGTCGTTCATTCGGAAATGCATTTTGAAGGTGGGAATATCGTCTGCGGTGAAGATACGGTTTTTATTGGCCACGATACGATTACTCATAACGCGGTTTTGCTGGATGCTTCGCCCAAGTCGATCGAAAAACGTTTTGCAAAACTATTTGGACGGCCGGTGACGGTGGTAGGCAAATCCAGCCAAGCCATTGGGCATATCGATTTGATTGTCACCCCGCTCGGCGGTGGTCGCATTGCAGTGGCGGATAGTCGGGCTGGTGCCCGCTTGGCGGCCGCCGCGATTAATGAGCATCCCATGCAGGTTCAGGAATTTGAACGTCACTGTGAAGAGATGTTTTTTGGACGTGAAGATGTGTCCGAGTTGCGAGACCGTGACGGAAATATCTTGACGCGGCCAAAGGTAACCGGGCAAACGGACAAAGTAATGGCAGCCAGCTTACGCATTGCACCTCAGCTTGACTCAATCGCCCAGCAGCTGTCACACGCTGGCTTTACCGTTGTCCGCGTACCCGCCTTGATCCCGGATCAGGGTAGCCCCATCAACGAGGCCTCGGACAAGGATCTCAGGTATCCATTTCTGTCATACAGCAACGTATTGGTCGAACAACGTCAGAACCAATCGGTGGTGTATCTGCCGCTCTATGGTTTTGAGACGCTGGATAACGCGGCTGTAAAGACGTGGACCTCACTTGGATACAACGTAAAACCGGTTCCTGGTTTTTCTACCAGTTCGATGTACGGTGGTGGACTTCGCTGTTGCACCAAAGTTCTGTTGCGAGATTGATCACGCAACCCCAGAATAGTCAGCCGCGTGTTCAGTCTTCTCTTTTAAAAATCGTCTCTGAAGTTGACTCATCTGATGGTGTGCTCAAAAGAGATCTGCGTATTCAGTCTCGTGTTGTTTCTTATTGTTGCCCCTGTTACGGCAAGTGCGGATAGTCAATGCCGCGATAGCAAAGATGAAATGAATGCCGCTGAGAGCAACGTGTTGGGGTAAACCCACCTCATCAAGTTTTCTGTCTGGGAGAGGCTCGCGGTCACTATGGTTGAGTGGTATTCACCGCCGATATCGATCACTGTTCTCTTTGGGGCCTCAAGTTACTGCTCTTCAAGTTCGCATCCGACGCTGCTCTCCAGTAAAAATTCTTGTGCGATGCCAAGTAGACGTTCCCGTTCATCGCGGCTTGCCGCATGAAATCCTGGGTATATTTCGTCGGGCGCAAGTGTAATCGTAGTCGTTTCGGTCGTACTCTCATCCGTAGTCGTACTTGCCAGACCAACCTCTGATTCACTTTTCCGCACAAGCCGAAACCCTTCAACGTGTTCGAATCGCTCGATTAATTTCCCAATTTTGGACTGGTCCAAACAGGGTTCTGGAGTTCCTGGAAAATCGATACTCATTGGTTTCCGGCTCCATGCGGGCGTCCACGAACAGTCGGCAAATCAGGTGTTGGTCATGCCAGGAGAGTGGGGAAATTGAGACTACCAGACGGCGAAGCAGGTTCAATGCTGGGGCTGATCTTTCCAGTCCGGTGAACCAAGGCTGCTGTGACGCCCGCGTTCAGGAGTGACGACATGTGTTCACAGCGTGATGCTTCGTTCCATGTCTATAAAGGTACACGTCTAAAAAAAAGAGTCGCGTTCTCGGAAAGAACGCGACTCTCAATCAATCTGCTTGAATCGCCACGGCTGCAGTCAGTGGTCTGCAGTCAGGCGGTGACATGATCCAGACACCGGGGTACATGGCGGCAACGGGATGTTTACCGTCTGCCGGATCAGTGCGAACTGGATACCTAGCTGTCGGCTTCCGTGGATGCCTCTCCACTGTCTGCAGTTTCTTCACCGGCGATTGCTGCGGCGTCCTGTGGTAGCCGCTTGGCAAGTGACTTGAAGTTGCTTAACGACAAGATGTGATAGTAGATCAACTGCAGAGCATCTGATTTGACCATCTGGACCAACTTCTCGTCAGCCAACTGTTTGATCTTTTCTCGTTTGACCGCGTAAAATCCAGTCAAGACGCCCGGTTGTGCATTGGGGCCGGTGTAGGTTGCACGGACTTCTTCCAGAAGATCAAGCTCAATCAACTGGTTACAGAAGTGTGTGGTCGCTTGATGGCTGAGTTGATAGTCCTTCAGGAACTTGACTACACCCTCAAGGTAGTTCGTTTGTTTGCCTTCACTGTCAAACAAACGCTCGCCACGTCCCTCTTCGTTACAGCCCGAGAAATCTTCGTCGATACAGAGAATGAATTGCTTATTCTCTGGTGATTCGGAAAAAACAAACGGGTAGCGGCGAATAAACGCCGGTAGATAATCTGCGTCCCACTTGCCTTCTTCAGTAACGAAAAGGTTCTGGTTTTTTTGCAGCCCGAGAACAACACAGGGCAGAACACTCTCCTTCGTGCCTGCGAAAATAATCGGATAGTTCTCTGCGGCTTTCTCAAATTCTGCGGCCAGCAAGGGGACCGAATTCACCTCGCGGGCGAAACTGCAGTCATCACCGGCTTTGATCGACCAGTTCTTGTGACGCTCACGATCGAGTGCGTGAAGTTCATCATAAATCAGGGCTTGAGTTGTCATAGTCTTGCTTGCGTGGGTTTGTTGTCGAGGGTGTGGATAGAAAAGATTTTAAGTCTCTGTAGGGTGCTGTAGTTCTCTTTGTGGAATCGCTGATTCGCACGTCCCAAACGGCTGACACTCTGCTGGCATCCGTCGAGACTCTTCACATCTGACGCCGATAGCTTCACATAAGTTTCGCGTCCTGTCGTTACTTCGACGATAATAGTCGCAATTTTCTGAAAGTAAAATAGTTAGAGTGCGGATTCTGGGTGGACGGGGTGGCTGTCGCGACAGGAGCGTTTTGGCTATTGGAGGGTGGGTTTCAGGTGGTTGATTCTTGGATGTTGAGTCGTGGATAGTCGACACTTCGGGATCGTTGGCTAGGGCTTGGCTGCAAATTGAGGCTGGCAAGCCAGATGCTGAGCATTGTGCTTTGTCTTCTATCGTGTCTTCGGTCATTCGTGTCCGGGGTTTACTGGGGCATACGAAGCAGGTTTCGGTCCCAGCCCATAACACCCCTCAGGCTGCTCTATACGCTGTCCCAGCAGATCTTTGTTCGATTTCTAAGTATCATCCACTGGAGTTGGAGGTGCCGCAGAACTGAGAGAGAAATCAATCGAGTTGCAAGTCGTTGCATTGAGCTCTTCGGTTTCTGGTTCTTTTCGGATTAATTCACCCAGCTTCATGCGAAAAAGATGTCTGAAACTTGCGATAAGTTCCTCTATGGACCACAACGCTGTCTGGACGGCATTGTTTTATTGCCGACGACCTCGTGATGGCAACGAAAATCTGGGTGGGTATGGTTAGACGAGTCTTTTTTTGGCAGTCTGGATAATCATTGCCATACAATCGCGGTTCTCCTGCGATGCGAAAAACTTCCGTCGTTTGCCCTCGCTGACAAGTATTTTGACTGTGAAATCCAAGCATATCGAGACTCTCCGTCTGCAACAGTCAAGGCTAAGGTATTAGCGGATGACTTGCTGGAGCTGCGCGGACGATCGGAACTTGAACAGCAAGACAGTCAATGCTTCTTCCGGCGTTACGACAAGAATCAAGACGGCCGGCTGACACAGAATGAATCGCGCACCCGTATGTGAAGCACAGCACTCAGTTCTAGTTCTTCTTGCGGTTCTTTCTTGGTGTGCGGGGCTTTCGCTCCCGCACCGGCGGCACTTCCATGTCATATTGCTTCCAGAACATGAGATGGAACGTATTGTGGCCCGTCAGGGGAGCATCCTCGTTTACCATGTGGGGGAGTGCTCCATCGAACCATTTGTCGTAAGCAGCATTCATTCTTTTGGCAAGTTCTGGGTGTTCGCCGATCACATTTTTTTTCTGGGAGGGATCCTGCTCCATGTCGTAGAGTGCATTTCGACCGACGAGTCGAAAACGCTGGTTGCGAACTGCGAAAC
>JAPOKD010000005.1 GCA_029977825.1 Planctomycetota bacterium
ACTAACTGTGGTTATATAGGACGCGCTGACCAAACAATTGCAGGTGGCGATACTGCAAACTTTGGCATCTCCACTGCTGGCGGCGATCTTCTGTTTGGTTCTGGTGGCACAACCGAGCGGATGCGTATCGACAGCTCGGGCCGCTTAGGTCTGGGGACTAGTAGCCCTGGCTCGTGGAACGCCAATTTCAACGGTCCTATGGCCGTGATTGGAAGTACGTCAAACACAGCTTGCGGACTTGTACTGGCTTCATCCGCTAGCTCACGTCTTGACTTTTCTGATGGGACAGGTGCTTTTGATCAGGCACCAGGTGCCATTGTTTACAACCATACAAGCAATTCTTTCACGGTCAATACTAACAACAGCACGGCAATAACTGTTGACTCATCACAGCGCGTTGGTATTGGCGGAAATGGCGTAGGCACTGGATTAGGTGTTTACCTGCAAAGATCTGGAAGTTCAACAAATTTTTATGAAGCTAGCGACGGCACAAAGAAAATGATCGCTGGTGTCGACAGTACTTTAGATTATGTCAAGATTGGCACGCTTTCATCGCATCCTTTAGGTCTTATTGCTGGCAACGGTGAAAAAGTCAGGATTACCACTGACGGGAAAGTAGGTGTTGGAACTAGTAGTCCATCTCAAGCTCTTACGCTACGTGGTGAACAGTTTATTGAAACCAACTCAACGTCTGCAGATTCTGGTAATGGTATTTACTGGCAGTCAACTACTTCCGGTTGGGCTACAAGTGGCGCTCATGCTGCAATATATGGAAAAAGGGTAGATGGCAGTAATGGTTACCTTAGATTTGATACACGTTCTAGTGGTACTACCGCCGAGCGGATGCGTATCGACAGCTCGGGCAGGGTAGGGATTGGCACTACGAGTCCGGCAGCAAGCCTTGAAGTTGTTAGCAATACGGTGCCACAGTTCAAAGTTGGCATGGCAAATGATGCTGACCGTGCAAGTTTGATGCATAACGGCAGCAATCTTTATCTGGATACAACTGCTGGTTCTATTATTTTTCGCACTAATACTAATTCCGAAAAGGCACAAATAGATTCAAATGGCAGGCTGTTAGTTGGTACGTCTAGTGACATTAGTGGTGGTTTAAGCACGACAATAATCCAAGCTGTAACAAGCGGTGGCGGATTTGTTGGCTGCGGGCGTAATGATGATGTTGTAGGTACTGGAAACAATATTGGTGGCTTGCGTTTTTATTCCAATGATCCGACTGCAAGTACTTATAACGACGTGGCCGTTATTCAATGTGTTGCCGACGGTGATTTTGCTGCAGGTGATTACCCAACACGTCTAGAGTTCTCCGTTACTGCGGATGGTGCGTCTTCTCCGACTGAGCGGATGAGGATTGCGCAAGATGGTAGGCATTTTACTTTTAGCCCTGGGGCGCTAACTCATAGAAGTCCTAATGGAGCCAACAGTAGCGATGCTTTATTTGTTGGTATTTATAGCGGAACGTCGACTACAAGCGGTGGAACAGCCTCTTTCTATGTAAGAACAAACGGCAACGTCGAAAACACCAACAACTCCTACGGCGCTATCTCTGACATCAAGCTGAAGGAGAACATCGTTGATGCCAGTTCTCAATGGGCTGACCTGAAAGCGTTGCGAGTTGTCAACTACAATTTCAAACCTGAGACAGGTGCCGAGACTCACAAGCAGCTCGGTTTGATTGCCCAAGAAGTTGAACTTGTTTCTCCTGGTCTCGTCAGCGAATCTCCTGACCGCGATGCAGAAGGCAACGACCTTGGCACCGTAACCAAGTCGGTGAACTACTCGGTGCTTTACATGAAGGCAGTGAAGGCACTTCAAGAAGCAATGGAACGCATTGAACAGCTTGAAGCCAAAGTTGCTGCCCTTGAGGCGTCGTAGTCCTACTCTCTACTTTCCCTAGCGCGTAAACCGCCCCGTGGCAACGCGGGGCTTTTTTATTACAATTCAAACATCGCCTTTCATCCATGACTGATTCACAACCTGGCATCGACTTTCCTTTTACAGTTTGGAAGGTCGCCAACATGGACCGCAAACTAGATGACATTGGAACCGTCTACACCGTTCACTGGACTGTGAATCGTTTCAAGGATGGCGAGCAGGCTGGAGCCTATGGATCGATTGGCCTTGAAGCTCCAGAGCCTGACGATGCAATTCCTTACGCTGAATTGACAGAAGAAACCGTCATCGGCTGGGTCACGGCACATTTCGGGGAAGAAAAGGTGGAAGAAATCACAGCAGCACTAGATGCCCAGATTGCTGAAAAATTGACACCAACCCATAGCGCCGGAGTGCCGTGGCAGTAAAAGTTAAAACTGGCGTCAATCCACGAAAGCCAAAGAAAACCCGACAGGGGCAATCGCCACGATCCAAACCCCGGCACAATAAAAAAATCTATCGGGGTCAAGGAAAATAATGGATAGCCACACGCTTGAAAACTGGAGAAAAGTTAAGCAGGCCCTTGAAAAGGCAGGCAAAACTGACTCTATGTTTTACAGGCGTGCGGTCATGATTTTGGCGGGCAAAAAAGATCCTTTAGAATAGGGTCAGAAGTCCGGAGACCCTGCCGTGGATGTATTCTCCGGCGTTGCTACTGTCATCATTGCCTCTGCGACTGGTGCCCTCTGGCGACTTGACAAGCGTTCGAGCGTCATGGATGCCAGGATCACACTGGTCTTAGAGCAGATCACAGCATTACGGTCAGACCACAAAGAACGCCTCGATGATCATGAAGCACGGTTGAGAGCAATAGAGGGCAGACATTAGAATTCAATCAACAGCATCAACAACATGGACCCCACCACTGCCGCGATGATTGCTGTTGGCCTCGCCGCCGCGTCTGAAATCATTGCGCTGTCTCCACTTCGCAGCAACAGCATCATTCAGATCATCATGGAAGTGCTGCTGAAAGTGTTCCCAAAAAAGTAGACATCTGGACGCCACCGGACAGCCAATGGTTATTGCGTCTTGGCGATCCACATTGGACCAATCGTCTCAAACAGGCAGCGCAGGATCATAAATTTCACACCACCTTGTCTCCTCGATTGGATCGTGAAATCGAGGATTGGCATAAGGCGCAAACTAGTCATCAGTCGAAGGTGATCTATAAAGAAGAGGCCGGGACCAGCCAGCTAGGCGGGCCGATTAGCTTTCACCATGATTTTGGCGATGGAAAAAACACCGATTCGGCTGACTGATTTGTTCCGTTATTACAAAGCACTGCCACATCAGATCGCAGCTCTGGGGGAACTTGAGCAGCAAATCTTGCATTTTTGCCCTGATTGCTTTGATCGCAATCAAGAATGGTATTCAACATGGTGTCATGCGGTGGAGCCACCGTCCGCAGTGGACTGGCTAATTAGTCGCTATCAGGTGTCGAAGGTATCAGGACACAATGAGGCGTTGTTTGATGACGTATTTATGAACGATCTCAACATGCTGGTTCACTCGGCAAAAATGACAAGCGTGAATCAGCGAATCATGCTTTTGGCTCAGACATGCCATGAAACAGGTGGCTTTCGCTGGATGAAAGAATTGGCTGACGGAACTGATTACAACAACAGAGCAGATCTAGGAAATGGTCCCAATGATGGACCAAAATTTAAGGGCGCTGGAGCCATAATGCTCACCGGCCGATATAACTATCAACGCTTTTATCAATGGCTAAAATCAACGAAGGGCATTGATGATTCTAAAATCATGGAGATCGGGTGCGATTATGTTGCTGACACATATCCATTCACGAGTGCTATTTGCTGGATTGAAGAGAATAAATGGGCAGCGGCCTGTGATCGTGGAAGCATTTATGAAACAACGCGAATTCTTAACGGTGGCTACAACGGAATGAATGACCGTCTGAAGTATCATAAGCTTGCCTGCCAGTACATCAAAGAATGAGCGTGTTGTGTGATTGGCAAATAAAGGAACGCTGCGAAAAGCGGCAGATGATCTGGCCGTTTCGGGTAAATTTATTGAATCCTGCCAGTCTTGACGTGGTGATCGGCACGCAGTTAATGATCGAGGTGGCAGATACAGAAGAGCTACAGCGAATTGACATCAGCGAAAAAACAGCAGAGGATCCTTATCAGCTAGCTCCTGGTGAATTTATTTTGGCTGAGACCATGGAGACAATGAATATACCGCCAGACCTTGCGGTTCAATTTGTATTGAAGTCCAGCCGTGCGCGAGAAGGTTATCAGCACATGCTCGCAGGCTGGGCAGATCCTGGATTTGTGGGTCGTTTAACTTTGGAGATTCAAAACGTAAAAAGACATCATGAGTTGCCAATCTATCCGAATCTAAAAATAGGGCAGCTCGTTTTTTTTGAAATGAGTAGCATTCCGCAGCATGATTATGCTGTGACGGGCAGATACAACAACAGCCTGCACGTCATGCCAAGCGTTGATCATATCGCGGCTTGAGTGAACAGAAAAATCACATAAAAATCATCGGCTTTCCTTAGGTCAAAGTTCTGATAACCATTGGCCTCGGCCCAGTTGATCGCTGATTCATAGTCGGCAAAAACACGGGTTGAGATGATGTCAAATTTGAAATGCATCATGAGATAGCTTCAAGATGGCCTGCTTCAGTTGTGATTTTTTTTGATCAACCAAGTGATGAGAGGAAACGAAGGAACAAACCTGTAGGCCGTCAGATTCAAGACATACTTTGAGCATGTCGTCATCAGTCGGCTGGATGCTTAGAGATGATGGGTCCATAGGTGGGCGTTAGAATTGAGTCAGCATTCGGAGATTGATGCGGACATACATAGTCGAAATTACCGCAAAACTCATCAGTCAGTCAGACGCAGCGCCTGAGGATTATCCGGAAGACATCTATGCGCAGCTTTCGGAATTTCTGCCATCAGAAGATCAACTGCTCGACCTAGAAGTTTCAACGTTTGCATTGCCTGAGAGGTTTTGTGAATCATCAAATCGATCAAACGATTCTGATTCCGAAAAAACAAGTCAAGTATAGACTTAGAGATCAGATTTTTCTGGCTTGGGGTTGGTGTTGCGCATACTGCGGCAGCATGTTGGGAGAGAAGGACGCGACTTTGGATCATGTCCTCGCAAAGAAAAAAGGAGGATTGACAATTAAAAAAAATCTTGTAGCTTGCTGCTTTGGCTGTAATTCAGGAAAGTCAGCAACTGATTGGAAGCAGTGGTTTCGGAGTCGGCCTTATTGGTCAGAAGTGCGTGAGCGTTGGATCGAAGAATGGCTTGAGCAATAAAAGAAATGAGCCAGATTTTGAGCTTTTACCTCGCAGTGGGTATCAACGCAAACATCATCGCTTGGCCTGCAAACACGCCATAATTTCGGGCCTGTTTGCTCAATCTTTAATCGGCAAATACAGGTCACAGCACTGAGCAAATTTACCCCCAGTCTGACGGCATTCCGGGACACCTAGGTCACAAAGCCTTTGCCGTGGTTTGTATTGCTGACAATCCCAACAGGTAACGGAGCTGGTGGCGTGCATTGCTTTGAACTGCTTGTAAAAGGCGAAGGCTGAATCCTTTGCCACTTGCAGGTCTTGGGTGCCCAATTCCAGCGACTCACTATGTTCTTTTTTGGGGCCGACAATGACGTCGGCGATCCATTGGCGTGAGATCAGATCGAATCTGAGTTTGAGGCGGCCTGCAAACAAAGAAAACATCAGTTGATTGGTGGGCAGTCGTCGATTAGATCAACGTAAGTCGTCTGGCGAAAACCGGCAAACGAAACACGTTGATCCACGACCACTTGTTCAACTTGCTGTTTTGTCCAAAATCTAAACCCACAGTCGACACAAAACCGACGGCGAATGTAATCTTTGGTTTGCTTTTCACGAAAGACTGAACCGGTTAGCTTTGTTCTTTCTCCACAGACTGGGCAGGCGTAAAATTCATTACGTCCGGGCATTGATCAGGGGTGTCGCGATAGTGTGCTCCAAGTTCAAGGCAGTATTCCTCCCAAAGGCCAGTGAACAACTGATTATCACGGCCTGAGGCTTGATAAAGACGCTTCATAAAATCAGCCCGGCGCTGATCGAGTTTTGTCTGTGGAGTCATGAAGGAGATTGATGATAAAGATTAGTTCATTTCGAGCTTGGTCCATGTGAGGCATGTCGCCAAGCTCCTGCAGTCTGGCTCGAATCTGTTGGATCAGCAAGTCACGTTCATACGCTCGTCCGATGCCAAACGCAGAATTCTCATTAATCAAAGTCAACAGTCGATCTCTTTGTTCAGTCATGAAGAATTACTTTTGCTTCGGGCCAACGATTTTTGACATAAAGCATCGCTGCTTTTTTGTTTTCCGCTGGGATGATTAAGCGCATCGGGAACGTAGCATCGTTGGCCTTTATCGTGAAAACAAATGGTTTTGTTTTGCTGCCAGATTTTGCACGACTGACCCCTTCACCGAATGGCGTTTGCAGGTAGGTGTGTTCACGGAATTCTTTGAGTTTGGTGTCAGACATTAGGTAGGCGAACTTTTTTAACAGTGTCCGGTGTGAGCCATTCAATCTGAGACCAAAGGCTTGACCATTCAGCGAAGGTTTTTTGCTTGGCCTCTTTTAGATTCTCGGCGTGAACAACCTCAACGACATGGGCTGAGGGGATTTTGAAATAGAACGGTTTCACTTCAACGCCTCGCAAGCTTTGACAATTCCAGCTTGACAGTCGCGGGCGGTCATCTGATCAAGGGTTGACGTGAGGCTGTGCCATGCGGCAAGGCCAAACACGACACAAAAGGTGGTGGAAAGAAGAAAGTGTTTCATCTAGGATTTGAAGGCAAAATTCATTTTGCACTTAGGTCGGAGCTGATGGGGACCTGCTCCGTAATCAAGGGTCTAGGGTGCGAGAGCCCTAGGCTCGTCCTCATCTAATTGATTGGCCATGTGATGGTCGATGTGATTTGAAACGGCTTGAACGTCATAGACAAAGGCTGGGACCAGTCCGCGAAATTGAATCTTCTTGTAGTGGATTCCTGGGACAAGCCAGCCATTTTGTCTCCAGCGAAGCAAAGTGCGCTGACTGATTGAAAGCTGCTTTGCTGCATCCTTAGCGCTCGCCCATTGATCACTCATGAATAAAGTCAGGCGAAGGACGAGAGACAATGCGAAAGAGATGACGATCGTTTGGCTGGCAGCGTGAAATTTTTTTCATCTGTCGCCGGGCCAATTCTTCGGTGTGGTGCTGGCTAACGAATCGCCAAGAACCATTCCGGAAGGCATGGACTTGAAAGGGGAGGTGATGGTGAAAGACTCTGGGCATTGCTCCTCTGAACTGACGACATTGTGCCGAGGTTGGCAGGGGATGTCAACGATCTCGATGAGTCAATATGAGACCCATCACGACTCCATAGATCAAAAGGCCCGTGAGTACCTCGGGCACGATCATCAGGTCGCCCATCGTCTGACGGTAGAAATACTCACACCAAACTTTGTTGCAATGCGGCCCCAGGTCCAGCCGTTCGTCCGCATTCGCTGAATCTTGACTGATCGATCCTCTGTGATGCGAAACAACAGCACCACCGGAAGGGTGATCAACGCCAAGACCCACGCAAGAAAGCAGGTCATGTTTTTAAGTTGTGAATAGTGGTGGGCGGGTCTGTTGTACCGCCCCCGGCACTTGCCGACAGTCACCTCTCTTGTCTAGGGACCGAGAATCCGGGGCACGCTATCCGGCTTGTGGCCTGCGGAGATTTTACGTCAGTTGTCAGGGGTTGTCACGCCTGGGCTGCTAGTTGGCCGCTCCGCACTGTTATCCCCCGCAATCACGCTAAATCGTCGATCAACCAGTCCAGGTACTGCTTAGCTTTCGTCAAATCCACCACACCATGGCGGTGACGATAGCGCCAGACATACTTGACGACGTTGCCTGCGCAGAATCCGCGAAATCCTTCAGGCCCTAAAGCTGAGCGCAGCGCATCAATGCACTCAATTTCACCATGCTGGTAGTGGTCACTCATTAGCGGTCAAAATGAGACAACTGCATTCTTCTCATGGAATGGTTAATGGCTCCAATCCCATTGGAAACTGAAATAGAAATCGAACAAGAGGCCAGACGTGCCGCGACGCATCCAAACTCTGGAGAAATTGCAAGCATGATGGTGCGTCATGCTTACAAGCTCCAGCATTTACTGAACTGCGCTGTTCATGAAATCGCCCGGCTCGAAGCCGAGCAGATCGACTAGAAAATCACGTCTCCATCAGTGGCGCTGGCAAGGCTCTCAGCGGCTTCCTGCACTTGCTGTGGCTGAGCATCAAGCTTCTCCTGATGCTGCTGAATCTCGTGAGCGTCCTTCGCTTGTTCCGCTTGCGTCTTTGTCTTGTAATCCGGCGAAAGAGACAGGCTCAAAAATTTCTTGCCGGACTTTGATTCCTTGGCCCAGCCGCTGATCTTGATCGGGATGACCTGTTCCTCCATATAATCGTTCGTTTTTAGCTCAGCTCCTTGAGACCAAATGAAATACTCACAGAAGGCAGTCACTTGGCTCAAGGGAACTTCAGCCGTTCCGGTGAACTCAGGATACTTTTTCCCGGCGTCATATTTATCGCCATAAAGACGCCGATGGTCTTCATCACTGTTCTTAAACACGGCGGCGCCTAGCTTGAAATCCATGGTCATTTGTCTCCGAGTATGGTGGTGTTGGCCTGTTCGTATTGCTCCACATCGGCCAGCTTGTAGAGCACGCGGGCGCCGATCCTTGTGAAGGATGGCCCGCATTGAGCCTTCCGCCAGTGGTTCAGCGTTGATTCGCCCATCTGCCAACGCTGCGCTAGTTGCTCAGTTGTCAAAAATTCAGAAGATTTCATCAGTCACCGGCTCCTTTTCTGGCTCGGACGTTTCCTCGCTGATTGTGATCGGCTCAATGTCCATCACCTCCTCCTGGCTGTAGGTGATGCCCACCAGTAAATCAGGAATATGCAATCGGCCAAACATCGACGCCGCCCGGTAACGAATCATCAGATCCGGCATTGTGCGCCATTTGCTGCCAGATTTTGTAGACCATCCTTCGGCCTTAGCCATCGCCATGGTCACGGTCGGACCTTCTAGCTCTGCGCCAGTATTGATCTCCTTTGCAGTGCATCTACATGTCAAATCGTCGCCTTTGCCTGTCATCTTGTATTGCAGCGGCTCAAAGCGTCCGCAACCGTTGATCAGCGCAATGATGAACTGACTGCTCCAGCTTGGCCTTCCATGAATAATGTGCAGGTTTTGCATCACCTGCAGCGGGCTCAAGTTCATTCGGCCAGCCATCTCCAAAGCCACCAAACAGTTTGCATATCCTGCCTGACCTTGGAACTGAGTTGGAACCAGTGAGCTGCTAGCCAGCGACTTGGCGATGCGTTGCGCGTTATCGAACGCTTCCGCTCCTGCATAAATTGAGCCTGTTCGTTGTGTTGTTGTTAGCGCTGAGTCAGTCATCAGAAACCCTCAATCTCAGTGGTTAGCGCCAAGTCCGGCGCAGTTGCATCGCCGGTCATCCATCCCGGCAGGCTGATCGATTCCACGTCGTCGCTGTAACTTGGCCAATGGTCCGCAGCCTTGCACTCCGCAAGCTTCTGTAAATCCTCCCGCGCTTGTTCCATGCCGCGTTGAATCATCGCGTCATCTGCGCAGTAAACCCCAACGCCATACGGTGGTTTTTTCTCAACCGCCACAAATACAAACCGATCCGGACGTTTCCCGGT
Organism: Planctomycetota bacterium; assembly: GCA_029977825.1. Taxonomy (GTDB): domain Bacteria; phylum Planctomycetota; class Planctomycetia; order Pirellulales; family Pirellulaceae; genus Rubripirellula. The sequence goes on from JAPOKD010000005.1 coordinate 9,689, forward strand.
CGCTTGCTCAACACCGTGCAAATACCAAGCAGCCTGCACCCAATAGCGCCATCTCAGGAGTGACCCACGGAACCCCCGAGGGCTAGCGTCCTCAGTCGTTTTCAGATCCACCACTGTGGATCCATCGGCGAATATGTAATCCGGCCTGCACTTGCACTGGAGCCCAGTCGCTTTGTCAGTCCACATATATGTCGCCTCAGGCTTGCCATCAGCGCCAAGCAACGCAGCAGCCGCACGATGGCCCCATACAGCGCGGCCCATCTTCATCACTTGGTCCGCTTCAGTCCAGCTCAAAATTGACCGGCCTTTCGCTGCAGTTTGAAATACTCGCCACTCATCTTTTCCCTGCTTGGTTCTCCGATCAATCCCAGTGGGGGCCACCGCATAACGCTTGTCCCATTGGTCCAGCTCTAAGACGTGGGTATGAACTGCCGAGCCGATCACCATGGCTTGCGTTGGGTCACGCTCCTCACGATTTGGATCCACATAGGCCGACCAATAATGCAGACCGCTGCGATTGATCTGATCCAAATGGCTTTTGCTGATCGCCGGGTGGCGATGATACGCCTCGTTTTCCATGCATTGCGGCGACTTGCAAACAGATGCTAGCGGGCATCGCGGATTGCTGCTATGTTCAATCCGGAGCCGGAGTACTGGGCCGCCTTGGCGTCTTAGGCCGATCCCGGCTCCATCCAACTAATGGCATGAACCTCCGCGACTATCAGCAGCAGGCAATCAGGGACATCCGCGAGGCATTCCGTACCGGATCACGTACCGCACTCCTGCAGCTCCCGACTGGTGGTGGCAAAACCGTGATCTTCTCAGAAGTCACACGTCTCGCTAATCAACGCGGTCACGCCGTCCTGATCCTTGTTCATCGTCGAGAGCTAATCGATCAGGCATCCGACAAGCTGTCTCGCATCGGCGTCGATCACGGCATCATCTGCTCTGGTTACAAACCCAAGCCATCCAAGGTGCAGGTCGCATCAGTGCAAACCCTTGCGCGACGTCTCAAGCTTCAACCCTTCAAACCTCGACTGATCATCATCGACGAGGCTCATCACGCCGTACCGGGCAACACCTACGGCAAGGTCCTGAACTATTGGCCAGATGCCCTATGGCTTGGAGTTACCGCCACACCCTGCAGGCTCGATGGCCGTGGCATGGGGCAGATGTTCCAAACGCTGATCCGTGGCCCTTCAGTGCAAGATCTCACCGCACGCGGTCACCTCTCAACCGCTCGATTCTTTGCGCCACCAATCACCGCTGATCTCTCCAAACTTCACAGCCGCGCTGGTGACTTCATTCAATCCGAAGCATCAGAAGCCCTTAACCGCTCCACAATCACCGGCGACGTAATCACCCATTACCAGCGCCATGCTGACGGCTTGCCTGCTGTCGCATTTTGCTGCGACACCAAACACGCTGAAGATGTCGCCGCATCCTTCAGATCCGCAGGCATCACCGCTCAGACATTGCTTGGATCCACAAAAGCATGTCACCGCTCTGCATTGGTTCAGGACTTCGCCCATGGGAAGCTGCAAGTCCTAGTGACTGTTGATGTTGTATCAGAAGGGTTTGACTGCCCAGCCGTTGCCTGTGCAATCCTTCTGCGCCCCACAAAATCGGAGGCTCTATACCTTCAGCAGGTTGGAAGAGTATTGAGGCCATCGGTCAATAAATCTCATGCGGTCGTACTGGATCACGTACGCAACATCTCGCGTCATGGCTTCCCAGATGATGAACGTGATTGGACTTTGAATGATCGGGAAAAACGCGGCAGTAAAGGAGGCCCACCAGCTCCAGCGGTGAGGATGTGTCCTGACTGTTTCGCGGCTTTCAAACCAGCCCCAGTATGCCCGGAATGTGGCCATGAGTTCCAAGCCGATCGCACCATTGCACAAGCTGACGGTGAGCTAGTGGAACTCCAACGCCGCAACAAACGCCGCCAGGTCGGCAAAGCCCGGACACTCGATCAACTGCTAGCCGTCGCCAAGGAACGCGGATACAAACCGGGTTGGGCGTATAGACTCCACGCAGCCCGCCGCCATAATTAAGGCGGAAGAGGCGATCAGGGCTGGGTGATGGGGATCTGGCCCGTTTTTTATGGCCAACGCTGAAACCACACTCCAGCAGCACATTCGCCTAGCAGTCGGGCAGCGCTCTGACGTGCGACTCTTCCGCAATAACACCGGCACCCTGCCAGATCCACGCACCGGCCGCCCGATCCAATTCGGCCTAGCCAAAGGCTCCGCTGATCTTATCGGAATCAAACAAATCACCATCACCCCCGACATGGTCGGTCAGACCATTGGTGTCTTCACGTCCATCGAAGTCAAGACACCAACCGGCCGAGTCACGCCTCAACAACGCAACTGGCTTGCGATGGTCCGCAAACTTGGCGGCATCGCTGGGATTGCTCGCTCAATACGAGACGCAAACGAAATCTTGGGATAGGTGGGCAAGGTTGACTAGGCAGGGCATCATGCGCGGGCCTGAGCAGCCTCGCAATGAGCACAATCGCCCAAACCATCGACCAGCTCCCTGACTCCTGGGCTTTTGTCGCCGTGGGTAATGACAAGCGGCCATATATGCCGCAGTGGCAGAAAACCCCTCTCGACAAGCCACGCCTTCGAGCTGAACTTGACTCCGGCCGTGCCGTTGCCGTTGGTGTCCTCGCAGGCCCTGCATCCGGTGGCCTGCTGTTCGTCGATCACGATGGCCTCGGCGCATCCGAAGTGCTCCAATCCCTCGGGACCTCACTCCAAGAACTCCCCAAGTCTTGGGCCGTAACCTCCGGCCGCGATGGCCGCCTTCAAATCATCTACCAAGTCCCACAACCGTTCTGGGACAAAATCAAAACCACAAAACTTCGCTCATCAGTCAAAGGCGAGCAACTCGAACTCCGCTGGACCGGCTGCCAGTCCATCGTCCTTGGCAAACACCCCATCACCGGCTCCTATCGCTGGCTCAAGGATCGAGCACCTAGCGACCTTCAACTAGCCGAAGCACCATCAGTGCTGCTCGCTGCAATGCAACGCATCGAGCAGACCCCACTGCTCAGCACACCGTCAGACGTAGACGAAACCGAACGAGCCCGCGCCTATCTCGACAACATCCCAAGTTCATTCGCAGATGATTACGACGAATGGCTCAAAGTCGGGATGGCTTTGCATTCTGTCGGTGACGACGCATTGCTCGCTGATTGGATCCAATGGTCAGCAGCATCAGGCAAGTTCAAAGCCGGTGAATGTGAGCTGAAGTGGAAGACATTCAAATCCGACAATGGTGGCGTCGGCATGGGCACACTCCACCACATGGCAGGTGGAATCAGCCCCCGCCAAGTTGCAATCAATGCCCTTAAAGGTGCGTTAGGCCCAGATCATCCAAAGGTCGAACAATCCAACAGCGGAAAACTCATAAAACTTGAAGCCAATGAACTCCTTACGCTGCTTCGCCAACAATTAGGCGGGCGCGTAAGACACAACATCTTCACACAAACCATCGAACGCGATGGTCAACCAATCAAAGATCTCGATCATTACTATCTCGAACTTGCTGAGCATGGCGTCAAGGTTTCCAAAGAGCTCGCCGCTGACGCAATCGTGCATGTCGCGCGTGAGTCTCCATTTGATCCGGTCCGGGCTTATCTCGATCGGGTAGCTGATGAGGTCGTGCCTGGCTGCATCGATGCCCTGAGCACCGCCTACCTGCGCCTACAAGACGCCTCAGGGTCGCTTTACGACCAGATGCTCAGATGCACCCTCATCGGCGCTGTGAGGCGCATTTACGAGCCAGGTTGCAAGCATGACGCCGCCACCGTGCTCCTCGGCCCCCAAGGCTGCGGCAAGTCCACCTTCTGGCGTGCCCTCGCTGGCCCCTTCTTTTCCGACTCTCTGCGCGACTGCAGCAGCAAGGACGATCTGATGGTGCTCCACCGCTCGTGGCTCATGGAGTGGGCCGAGCTGGACTACATCACCGGCAAGCGACACGCCGGGCAGGTCAAAGCCTTCCTCTCACAGCAGACCGACACCTTCCGCGTGCCTTACGGCAAGGCCACCGAAGAATTCCCACGCCGCGGAATCATCGTCGGTTCCACGAACAAAGACACCGGGTTCCTGATTGACGACACCGGCAACCGTCGCTTTTGGGTCATTCCCACGATCGTGCCGGACATGATCAACATCGACGGCCTGCTGCTCGAACGCGATGCCCTCTGGTCTGCAGCAGTTCACGCCTATCGCTCCGGGGCCAGCAACCACCTATCTCGCGAGCTGAGCCAACAGGTCGAAGCAGAGAACGGCGCCTATCTGGTGGACTCACCGTGGCTCATGCCCGTCCGCGAATGGATCGAGGCGCCACGCAATGCCGGAGCAGTCATCACAACGGAACTGCTCCTGACTCAAGCGATCGGCAAACCAGTCGAGCGCCAGTCTCGCGCGGATCAAATGCAGATTGCGTCCATCTTGAGATCGCTGGGATACGTCAAACAGCGCCTCACCCACGCTGGTGGGCAGAAAAGGGTCTGGTGCCAACCTCCGGCCAAAGGTTGACTAACTGAGATCCAGCTGCTGGCCTGCCGTCTTCCATCCTTGCCTACCTGACTACCTTTCTATAAGATTATATTTATATAAGGGGGAAGAGGGGGTATAGGGGGAAAAGGGCTTATATAGGAAACAGATGACTAAGGTTGGACGTTGGCAAGCTGATGGCACGTCCAGCCGCTGTCTCATGTGAGACAGGTGAGACGGATTTAAGCTTTAGGTATGGGCATCAACCTGACAATCGATCACGATCTCAACCGGGCATCCGCCTGGTCCACCGCGATCGGCAAGCAGCTTCCATTTGCCACCAGCGTCGCCCTTAACGACACTGCATTTGATGCGCGTCAGGCCCTGAACAACGGCACAAAGGGAGCCTTCCACAAGCCCGTCAAGTTCACGCAGACAGCCTTCCTCGTTCAGAAGTCAAATAAGCGTGAGCTGATCGCCCTGGTCTATGCCCAAGACAAGCAAGGCAAGGACCGCGCGCGTTACCTACGGTTCGGCATTGCAGGCGGCTCACGTCCTCAGAAGGGCCTTGAACGATATTTCGAGAACGCAGTTCCGAACGATGGCACCATCCCATCTGGCGCCTACTTCATGCCGACATCCTTGGTGAAAACCAACGCATCCGGCAACGTCACCCAAGCCACCCTCAAGCGCATCACCAAGGGCATCAGCGGCGACAAGCGCGGTGGCTTCTTTATCGGCACTCCACGCGGAGGCAACCGCCCGCCTGGTATCTATCGCCGTTCACGCGAGCAGTTGTTCCCATACTTCATCGCAACCACAGACCGACCCGACTACACAGGACGATTCAACATCCAGCAGATCGGGGAGAAGGTTGTAGAGCGACGCTTTAACCAGCACTTCCAGACCGCATTAAGCAAAGCACTTGCGTCTGCTCGCTAATGTGATGGCCTGGCGCAGTGCTACCTGCCCAGACCGTGACCACCTAAACCACCTAGGCGATGGATTTAGTGTATTCCTTTGACCCTGCCAGATGGCACCTAGGCGTGTTGTGCAAGCGCCAGCACGCATGGCCTGGCACTAATCAAAGTCTTAGGCGAAACCATGTAAAGGCAACTGCCTGCGCTGGATGCACATCAACAAAAGCAAATTGGTTAGACAGTTTTATAGATAACGAAGCAATGGGCTTGTCGCCTAACAAGCTTGGGAAGCTATGCCCACATGGCCACCGATGGGGCAACATCTCTTTAACTCTCCGCAATAAACACGGCAAATGCATTTACTGCGAAAAGTCAAGAACACGCAGCATAAGCAAAGAATATAGAAAAAATTACTACAAAAAGAACAAAGAAAAAATTTTGCAAAAGCTAAAAACGCCAGAAGCAAGAAAAAAAAGAGCTGAATACGCAAGAAACAATCGACCATCAAGGGCAATTCATACTGTTGAGTGGCATGAAGTTAGGCGCCTCAATGCAGCAATTAAGCGTGCAGGCAAATTGCCATCTGTTGCTTTCTTAGTGCAACAACAGCAGGCACAGCATTGGGCAACGAATCCAGACGACAAACGCGCAACCATGGCGCGTTGGAATGCTCAACAGGCGCAATGGCTATATCTCACAGATCACAGCTATCGCCTATATCACCGGCAAAAGTCCAAACACTACAAAGCAATAAAGCGCGGGAATCATTCCGCGTTGATACCAGGCGCTCAACTGCTCAAAAGATGGGCAGAGTTCGGCCATGCCTGTGCTTACTGCGGCAAGCCAGACCATCGGGCACACGAGCTGGAGCTAGAGCACGTTATCCCTATCAGCAAAGGCGGCGGCCATCACCTCGGCAACATCGTGCCCGCTTGCTCTCAGTGCAACAGCAGTAAGCGATCGAGCGATGCTCTTGCCTGGTATCAGAAGCAGTCTTTTTATAGCGACGCAAGATGGAAAAAAATTTGCGCCATTCTCAATAAGAAATTGCCGGAATGGCAGCAGATGCGCCTGATCGCATAAAAGCTGTTTTTGGTAATCGCTGAGATTCCTTGCAGCGCAAGAGATTAGGTTCTTTGTAGCCTCTTTTATATGGGTCGTTCGTTCGCGCACGCTTTGGCCACCGTCAGCGATCGAAGCTTGTTATTGAGAATAGCTGCGAGGGATGGTTGACGCAATTTTCCCGTATCCCATAACTTCAAATTAAGCTGTTATGGAGTTTAGTTATGGGCAGTTGCTTGTCACTTTCACCGAATTGGCGCTGATTAAGGGCTGCAGTCAGGCGGCAGTGAGTCATGCGGTGAGAAGAGGCCGCATTAGCGAAGCAGTTGTAGAGAAAGACGGTAAACGCTGGCTGGATCGGGATTTGGCGTTGGAGCTATGGGACAAGAACACAGTGAACACAGCGAACAGCAAGGTCCGGAATGCAGACCCGGTGGAACCTGAGCCAAGGGACGCCGAAGAGCTTGAAGCAGCGATTAACAAGTTGCCAGAGGATGCAATCCCTGAGCTGAATGAGAGCAGGGCAAGGCGTGAGCATTATCAGGCGGAGCTGGCAAAGCTGCAGGTGACGCAACAGCGCGGCGAATTGGTGCCGGTTGATGAGGTGAAAAAGGAAGCGTTTAACATCGGCCGAGCTGTACGGGAAGCGCTGTCAAATTTGGCGGATCGGTTGAGCCATCAGTTGGCGGGTGAAGTTGACCCAGTGGTGATTCATAAATTGCTGACGGATGAGCACCGTGCGGCGCTGCTGGAGCTTGCTGGAGGTGAGGAGGGATGAGTGCATGGGCGGATGGTTTCCGGGATGGGTTGCGACCTGAGGCTGAATTGACGGTGAGTGAGTGGGCGGATCAGTATCGAATGTTGAGCAGCAAGGCGAGCGCGGAGCCTGGGCAATGGCGAACGAGTCGGACGCCGTATTTGCAGGAACCGATGGATTGCTTGAGCAGCAGCAGCACGGTTCAGCGTGTTGTGATGATGTTCGCGGCGCAGACAGGGAAGACGGAAGCAGGTAGCAACTGGCTGGGATATGTGATTGACCATGCGCCGGGGCCGATGCTTTGTGTGCAGCCGACGGTTGAGATGGCGAAGAGGCTGAGTAAGCAGCGGCTGGAATCGATGATTAGCGAGACTCCATGCCTGAACAAAAAGATCGCACCGGCCCGCAGTCGGGACAGTGGCAACACGATGTTCAGCAAAGAGTTTCCCGGCGGGATGATGCTGCTGACGGGTGCAAATAGTGCAACGGGTTTGAGGTCAGCACCGTGTCGATATATTTTCGCGGATGAGATCGATGCGTTCCCGGCTGATGTGGATGGCGAAGGTGACCCGGTGAGCTTGGCGGAAAAACGGGCTACCACGTTTGCCAGGCGAAAGGTCTTGTTAACGAGCACGCCGACCGTCAAGGATCACAGCCGAATTGAAATCGAATATGAGCGAAGCGATCAGCGAAAATTTTATGTGCCCTGCCCAAAGTGTGGCGAGATGCAGTGGCTGAAATGGAGTCAGGTGAAGTGGGAAGACAATGATCCGAAAACGGCAGAGTATGAATGTGAAAAATGTAAGGAGAGATTTCCGGAACTCCATAAGCCAGCCATGCTTAGAGCGGGCGAGTGGCGAGCCACTGCTCCCGGTGATGGAAGGACAAGGGGTTATCAGCTCAGCGGGCTTTACAGCCCATTGGGCTGGTTTTCTTGGTCAGATATGGTCGAGGAGTTTCTGAGGGCAAAGAGTGACGCACCGGCTCTAAAGACTTGGCTGAATACTCGCTGCGCTGAGACGTGGGAGGAGGATTATGCGAGCAAGGTGAGTGCGGATGGATTGCGTGAGCGGTGTGAGGCGTATGCGATGGGAACGTTGCCGGATGGCAGTTTGGCGCTGACGTTTGGGATTGATGTCCAGGACAACCGGCTCGCGATTAGCGGCTGGGCATGGGGCAGGGATGAGGAAGGCTGGCTGATTTATCACCAGGAGATCTATGGCGATCCGAGCCGAGCAGATTTGTGGAAGCAGGTTGATGAAGCGGTGCTGAAGGAATGGCCCCATGCAAGCGGCGCGAAGTTACGGCCGGATGCGGTGGCGATCGACTCTGGCGGCCACTTCACGGCTGAGGTTTACCAGTTCGCGAGGGAAAGGGCCAGGCAGGGCGTGATTGCGATTAAGGGTGCCAGCCAGAGGAATAAAGCGGTAATCGGCAAGGGGGCGAAGGTTGACATCAACAGCAGAGGTCGAACGATGAAGCGCGGTGCCATGGTTTTCAGTGTTGGCACTGATACGGCGAAGACAACGCTGTTCGCAAGGTTGAAACACAACGAGCCTGGGGAAGGCTATTTGCATTTTCCGATGGATGTGTCTGAGGAGTATTTCAAGCAGCTGACAGCAGAAAAGCAGGTGATGAAATACAACCGCGGAGGGTTTCCGATTCGGGAATGGGTAAAGAAACCAAACGCAAGGAATGAGGCGTTAGATACGTTGGTCTATGCCTATGCGGGGTTGAATTATTTGTATCAACGCAGGGATCGCCGAACGATTTGGGATCAGTTTGAGCGGAGGCTAGAGGAACCAAATGCAGCACCGCTAAGATCAAGGAAAGCAGTTGTGGCTAAGGCCGCGGCGTCGTCATTCGTGCAGAACTGGTGATCAAGCATCCCGCCGAGATAAGAATAGGGGACACGGTGATTTTTGATGTGCCGTCATTTGCGAATAGCATCGGCGACACAATCGACAACACTTACACCCTGACTTGGTACGGGCGGACAAATACGGCAGACAAGGGCGCATCAGTCACGGCGACAAATCAGGGCGATGGCTGGCGGGTGACGATTCCATCGACCACTACAGCTGATTGGGTCGCTGGTAATTGGTATTTCCAAATCGTTGCTGTTAGTGGCAGCACTGAATACATCGCGGGTGAGGGCCAATTCAAGGCGATTGCAAGCCTTGCCTATACCGGAACGCCTGGCGCGTTTGATGGCCGAAGCCGAGCGCAAGTTGATCTAGATCAGGTACAGGCTGCGATCCGCACGATTCTTGATGGCGGTGCAGTTCAGAGCTATTCAATCGCAGGCCGCAATCTGTCGAAGTATGCGCTGGCTGATCTATTGACACTTGAAACTAAGCTCAAAGCTGAGGTCAAGCGTGAGCAGACTGCTGATCTGATCCGCAATGGCCACGGCAACCCCCACAACTTGTTCGTGAGATTCTGATGGGCGTTCGATCTGCATTTCGCGAGCTGTTCCGTAGAGAAGAGCCCCGTCGTCGCCGCCGCGCTTATGGCGGTGCGAGATTGAGTCGCCTTACGGCTGATTGGGTCACCAGCAGCACTAGCGCGGATTCGGAGATCAAGAGCAGCTTTAAGGTGCTGCGGAATCGTGCGCGTCAGCTATGCCGGGATAACGACTACGCAAAGCAAGCGCTGCGGAGCATTACAAATAATGTGATTGGACACGGCATCAAGCATCAGTCACAGGTGCGGATGCAACGCGGTGGAAAGTTAGATGAGGTGGTGAATGCCCGGATTCATGAGGCATGGTTGCACTGGAGCCATAAGAGCCGCTGCGATGTGAGCGGGACTTTGGGATTCCATGACATCGAACGGATGGCTTGTCGGAGCTTGGCGGAGTCTGGCGAAGTGTTTATCCGTTTCATCCGCCGTCCGTTTGGTGACAGCCGGGTGCCATTGGCCCTGCAGGTGTTGGAGTCGGATTATCTAATCGATGACGACGTACCGACTGCCATGAAGGGCAACACGGTGCGAATGGGTATTGAGGTTGATCATTATCTGCGGCCTCAGGCTTATCACTTCTACGCCAACCATCCGGGTGATGTGTATGCGGGCAACACCCGCACCGCTCGCCGGATCCGAGTGCCGGCTGAAGATGTAATTCATCTGTTCATGCCTGAGCGTCCGGGCCAGACCCGTGGCGTGACGTGGTTCGCATCGGCATTGATGCGGCTGCACATGCTGCAGGGCTACGAGGAAGCCGAGGTCGTCAGGGCACGCGCCAGCAGCGCATTGATGGGATTCATCACCAGCCCCGAAGGTGAGCTGATCGGTGATGAGGTGGTCGATGGTGAGCGGGTCTCGCAGTTTGAGCCTGGGGTGTTTAAGTATCTGGACCCAGGCCAGAGCGTGACGGTGCCTGATATGAATGCGCCTGATGGCCAGCTGGAGCCGTTCACGCGGTCAATGTTGAAGGCTGTGGCGGCTGGCCTGGGAACGTCTTTTGAATCGGTCAGTAAGGACTTTTCGCAGACCAATTATTCATCCAGCCGGTTGAGCCTGTTGGAAGAGCGCGACACCTATCGGGTGCTTCAGCGGTTTTTTGTCGAGAACTTCCACCAGATCATTTTTGACAAATGGCTCGACATGGCGGTGTTGAGTGGTGAGCTAAGCCTGCCGGGGTACGAGACCAACCCTGAGCGATATAAGGCCAGCAAGTGGGTTCCGCGTAGCTGGGAGTGGGTGGATCCGCAGAAAGAAGTCGCGGCATATAAGGCAGCGGTACGGTGCGGCTTCAAGACGCTTGGCCAGGTGATCAGTGAGCAGGGCGGTGATTTAGATGATGTGCTGCTGATGCGTCAAGCCGAGTTGGCAATGGCTGATGAGATGGGTCTGGTGTTGGACACTGATCCAAGCGAAGTGAACGGCGGAGGTGGATCACAGCCAGCGATGGGGTTAGGTTCTGAGCCTGCCTTTAACGAGACTGAGCTGCCAATGGCAGAGGAGGCTGAGGAAGATGGCGACGATTGAAGGCGTTGAGATTGATCTGATGCCGACTGAAGGCATGAGGGAGGAGGCTCAGCGTTATCGCGATTGGAAGGCTGATGGTGAGGCTGGCGGCACTGAGGTGGCAGCTAGGCGAGCCAGTCAGATTTTGAGCGGTGATGAGCTGAGCGCCGACACGGTGCTGCAGATGAACTCGTTTTTTGCACGCCATGAAGTTGACAAGCAAGCCGAAGGGTTCAGCCCTGGGGAAGATGGTTATCCATCTCCTGGCCGTGTTGCTTGGGCCGCTTGGGGTGGTGATGCTGGTCAGAGTTGGTCGGAAAGCAAAGCGGATAGAATTAAGGAAATCCAAGATAGAAGTATGGACACGAATCGCGCGGACCCTGGTGAATTGAGCGTCGGCGATTTTGTCGAATGGCAATCATCTGGTGGGAAATCACAAGGGAAGATTGATCGTATTGAGACTGATGCTCAAATCGACGTCCCTGAGTCAGATTTCACTATTACCGGGACAGAAGAGAATCCAGCGGCCTTGATTACTGTTTATCGCGAAGGCGATGACGGCTGGGAGGAGACTGATGTGCAGGTTGGTCATTTGTTCTCTGCTTTGACCAAAATTGAAAATCTGCGTAGCTTAACTGGTAAGTATCAACGCGCAGAGATGACCACCTTTGACGAGGTGGAAGATCGGACTTATGAGTTTCCGTTCAGCTCTGAATACCCTGTTGCCCGGTATTTCGGCAATGAGATTCTGAGTCATGAAATCGATGCTGCAGATTTCAGTCGCTTGAATGATGGAGCGCCATTGCTGTTCAACCACAATCCCGATCGTGTGATTGGTGTTGTCGAGCGTGCATATATGGACAAGAAGAAAAAGCGCGGATATGCGCGGGTGCGGTTTAGCCGCAATCCATTCGCTCAGGAAGTCTTGAGCGACGTGAAAGATGGCGTTCTTCGGAACGTATCTTTTGGCTATTCCATTGACAAAATGGAAGAGCGAGAAGGTGGCGATTTTGTCGCCACTTCTTGGGCTCCTTATGAAGTAAGCGTTGTTTCCGTGCCGGCTGACCCCGGCGTAGGAATCGGGCGATCTTTAGAGGAGCCCGAAACCAAACCCGCTGCCTCGGCAGCACCATCCACTGATCCCATTCCTGCAATGGAAAACACCACCCCCGATATGGAAGTGGTGCGGGCCGAGGCCGTTGAGGCTGAGCGCACCCGCATCGCAGAAGTGACCAGCCTGTGCTCGAAGCACGGCATGGAAGATTTGGGCCGTCAGCTGGTCGAATCTGGTCGTTCTATCGACGAGGCTCGCGCTGCTGTGCTCGACAAACTCAACATCAAAGAAGAGCCTGTGACCATGCAAGCCGCTGAAATCGGCCTGAGCGAAAAGGAAGCCCGCAGCTTCTCCTTCCTCCGTGCCATCAACTATCTCGCCAACCCCACCGACCGCGCAGCACGCGAGGCCGCTGGATTTGAAATCGAAGCTTCTGAGGCTGCAGCCGCCAAGCTCGGCCGCACTTCCCGCGGCATCACCATCCCAATGGATGTGATGACCCGCGATCTGAACGTCGGCACTGCAACTGCTGGCGGCAATCTGGTGGAAACTCAACTGGATTCCGCCAACTTCATTGATCTGCTGCGGAACGCTTCCGCTCTGGATCAAGCTGGCGCAACTGTGCTGACTGGCCTGACCGGCAACGTCAACATCCCCCGCCAGTCCGGTGCTGCTACCGCTTATTGGGTCGCTGAGTCTGGCTCACCTACCGAGTCGCAGCAGACCATTGATCAAATCAGCCTGACGCCTAAAACCTGCGGCGCCTTCACTGATTACAGCCGCAAGCTGATGATCCAGTCCTCCATTGATGTGGAGAACATGGTCCGCAACGATCTAGCCCGTGTGCTGGCTCTTGAGATCGACCGCGTTGGTCTTTATGGCTCCGGGTCTTCTAACCAGCCTTTGGGTCTGAAGGACACCACCGGCGTGCTGACCGAAGACTTCGCAGCTGACACCCCGACATTCGCTGAGGTGGTCGCTCTTGAGTCTGACGTCTCCGGCGCCAACGCTCTGCTGGGCAGCCCTGTATACCTGATGAATTCCGCAATGCGCGGAAACCTGAAGACCAAGGCAAAGGATTCTGGCTCGGGTCTGTTTGTCATGGAAGGCGGCTTGGTGAATGGTTATGAGGGCGTGCTCTCTAATCAGGTCGCCTCTGGTGATCTGTGGTTCGGCAACTTCGCTGATCTGATCATCGGCTATTTCTCTGGCCTTGATCTGATGGTTGATCCTTACACCGGCAGCACTTCCGGCACCATCCGCGTGGTGGCTCTGCAGGATGTAGACATCGCCGTTCGTCATCCCGAGAGCTTCAGCCGCGGTAACAACACCCTCTGATCATGAAAATCCAGATCCGTAAGCAGACAACGCTGTCGGGTCAGGTTGTCAGAGTTGGGGAAGTTCATGATGCTTCCCCCTCTGATGGCAATTTTCTGATCGGCATCGGTTTCGCAATCTTGGCCCCTGAAAAGGAGCCTGAAGCACCCAAACCCAAATCAAAACGCCGGAGGAATCCAACCAATGACCATCCAGAATCTGGGGACCAAAACCACGCTCCTGTCGCTCTCGGCAAGTGATGTGGTTACTGCAAGTGCTAACCGCACTGGCGTCGATCTCGTTGACTACGAGGGCGACATTATGGCCGTTCTTGATGCTGAGGCCGGTGGCGCTGGCATCACCTACGCCGTAAAAATCCAAGACTCCGCAGATAACAGCACCTTTGCTGATGTCTCTGGTCTGGCCTTTACGACTACGACTGCCAACACCGCACTAACTGAGACCCTTCGCATTAACAGCGATGAGGTCAAGCGCTACATCCGCGCCGTCATCACCGTTGCTGGTGGTACTGGGGCAGGTGCTCTTAGCGTTGTTGCTCTCGGCTCTAAAAAGTACGGCTGATCATGGCAATCACTGAGGATCTCGACGTTTTTATGGCTGACTTTGGCGTTAGCTGCACAGCTGGCGCCACAACTGCCAAAGGAATTCTCGACATGCCCGGTGAGGTGGTGGCTGGGGGGATGGTCTTGTCAACGGACTATTCCCTCACCACTCGTTTTTCAAATTTTGGAACACTTATTAGTGGTGACTCGATCACCGTTGATGGAACTGCTTACACCGTAAGAGAGAACCGCCCTATCGGCGACGGCAAATTCGTCGAGATCTCATTGCAGAAAACCTAATGGCCATTCAAAAAGTTGACAGTCGAGCGGGTTGGGCAGCTAGGAACCCTCTGCTGCTGTCAGGTGAAATTGGCCTTGAGGAAGAGACTGGCAATCAAAAAATCGGGAATGGTCGCCAGGAGTGGAACAGGCTCCAGTATTTCGGCAGCCCTGGTTATTGGGCTGAGTTCTCAAGCGATACAGATCAAACGACAACGGCAGACACGCCTACAGAGGTCACGTTCAACAAAGCAAATGAAGACAACATTGGCGTCAAGGTGATTTCTGACAGCAGGCTGACGATTGACCATCCAGGTGTTTACGTTTTTGAGATCAATCTGCAGCTCTCAAATAACGACACGCAAATCCATGATGTGCATTTCTGGCTGCGTAAAAACAATGCCGGCGATGCAGGCAACTTGGATTTAACGACGAACGTTGCCAGTGTGATTGAAAAGCATGGCGGCATCCAAGGCGCAAATAATTTGCTGCTTGACCATACCCTCAAGCTTGCGACCGGGGACTACATCCAAATCATGTGGGCGCCTACAGACGCCAACATTTCACTGAAAGCAGGAGCTGCAGGATCTAGTCCTTACGTCCGGCCTTCAAGACCTAGCGTGGTTTGCAACGTCTTTCAGATTGCTGGGGCCTAGTCATGACGACAAAGCGCGAATCAATCCTGGCTGATATTGCCTCAAGCCTTGCAGGCACGGTCCAGGTAGGCTCGCGCATCTATCGCAGCCGTGTTGTGCCGCTGGCCCGTGGGGAAAGCCCGGCCATTGTTATTGAGCCCATCAGCGATACGGCTGAACAGGTCACAGCATTACCAACGCTTGACTGGAGCTTGACGGTGAGAGTTTCAGTGATTGTTCGCAGCGCTGTTCCTGATCAAGCTGCTGATCCGATTATTGAAGACATGCACTCGAAAATTGTCTCAGATTTGACGCTCGGCGGTTATGCGATCGATGTCCAGCCGCAATCAGTCAACTTTGAGCTAGTTGAAGCTGACCAGCCTGCTGGTGTGATCTCTTGCGATTATGTTGTCCGCTATCGGACATCAGTGTCAGACTTGAGTAGTTAAGGCATCGCTACGATGGAAAGTGAAAACAACGGGCAAGGCGGCTCTTACCTGCTGAACCCAAAAACTGGCAAACGGACGCTGTTACAGCGGACTGAGCCAGCCTCTCTCTCTCATCCCTTGCCTGAGGATCTGAACAATGAGCGTGAAATCTCGGAAGCGCCTGTTAAGGGCAAAAATTGAATCAACCTATGGGACCGATCCGACGCCTGCTGGCACTGATGCAGTTTTGGTTCGCAGCTTAGAGGTTACTCCGCTGCAATCTGATGTCGTTGAGCGGGAACTGATCCGCCCCTATTTCGGCAACTTTGAGCAACTGCTGGCCAATCAACACGTTGAGATCACCTTTGAAGTTGAGCTGGCTGGTTCCGGCACTGCAGGCACTGCACCAAAGTGGGGGCCAATCTTCCGCGCTTGCGGGATGGGTGAAACCATCGTGGCATCGACATCTGTCACTTATGCACCGGTGAGCAGCAGCCTAGAAAGCTGCACGATTTATTTTGATAATGACGGGATCCTTCATAAGATCACCGGCTGTCGGGGTTCTTATTCAATGACCTGCGAGGTCAACGAAATTCCTGTCATCAGCTTCACGATGATGGGCATTTACAATGCACCCACTGACACGGCGTTGCCTACCGCGACCTATACGGATCAAGCGTCTCCGCTTCTGTTCCGCACTGGCAACACCAGCAGCTTTTCAATCTTCAGCTACAGCGGGATTCTGCAGTCGATCAGTCTTGATATGGCGAATGAGACCGTCTATCGCGAATTGATCGGCGCCACCAAGGAAGTGCTGATCACTGATCGCAAGCCAGCCGGTGAAGTTGTGGTCGAAGCTGTGAGTCTCGCTACTCATGATTTCTTCACTGATGCAACCAGCACCAGTACCGGT
The DNA here is from genome assembly GCA_029977825.1 of Planctomycetota bacterium. Lineage (GTDB taxonomy): Bacteria > Planctomycetota > Planctomycetia > Pirellulales > Pirellulaceae > Rubripirellula. The sequence goes on from JAPOKD010000005.1 coordinate 26,100, forward strand.
GGCTTGTCGTTTACACATGGGACAAGTGCTGGCAACATTGTGGCATTCAGCTCCCCTCAAACCGATCTTGGCGCTCCAAGCTATTCGGATCAGGATGGCATTCAGATGATCACCCTGCCCTATACAGCAACGCCGTCATCAGGCAATGATGAGCTGACGTTTACCTTCACCTGATCTTCATGGCTTTTGTCCTCAGTCAATCTGATTCCTACACTTGGCCCGTCACCTTGGTGATTCCTGTTGATGGGGGACGGCGTGAAAAACACAGCTTTGATGCTGAGTTCAAACGCCTTCCTCAAACGCGTATCAATCAGATTGTTAGGCAGGCGAAAGGAATCAGCGAGGACGGCTCTGATGAGTCTGTAATGCTTGAGGATCAAGCAGCCTGCGCTGAGCTTTTGGTCGGTTGGTCAAACGTTGTTGATGATGCTGGTGAGCAAGTACCCTTTAGTGCTAAAGCTCTCGCGCAGCTGTTAGAACTGCCGACTATAGCGGCGCAAATTATCCGCGCATGGTCTGAAAGTCTTGAGGTCGCAAAAAGAAAAAACTGACTGGCGCTGTTGATCATTGGTTCAAAGATGAGAGCAGCGCAAACGACGAGCTAAGACGTGATGCCGAACGGCTCAACATTGATTTGCCGGGTCATTTGTTTGAGTCAAGCAACTTTGAGATATGGCCAGAGAATGTTGAAGCTTTCTCAATGTTCATGCGTTGTCAGACTCAATGGAGGCCTGGTCCAAACGGCATGATTGGCCTTGATTATGGCGTGGTGCTGCAGCTTTGCCCCCTTTATGATGTAGAAGATCAAAAAGCTGTTCTCGAAGATTTGCAGATCATGGAAGGCCATGCACTTCAACTGATCGCAGAAGCTGCAGAGAAGCAGCAAAAAGCAGCACAACGCAAGGGGAAGCGCTGACCCATGGCTATGAACCTTGAAACGGTCCTAAAAATTAAGGCTCAAGTCACAGGGAATGAACAGATCAGAACCCTTAGCGGGAGCATGGGTACGCTCGACACCAACACGAAAAAAACAGCAACATCCTTTGGCAGGTTAAAGACCGCAACTTCAGGATTGACCGGTGTTTTAGCTAGCCTCGGGATTGGTGCCCTTGCTACTAAATTTGGCGAAGCTGCCATCAAATCGCAAAGATTGCAAACAAGGGTCAACACGCTTGCCGGTCCGTTAGGAGAGGCTGGAGACCTTTTAGCATTTGCCGCTGATGCCGCTGAAAAATATGGCATTGGTCAAAACACTGCAACTGCAGCAGTGGCCGACCTTTATGGAAGATTGAGGCCAACGGGAATTGGCCTAGATGAAATTAAAACAGCATTTGAAGGGGTTCAAAATGCTGCGGCAAGTGTAGGGTTGAGCGCTGCTGATACTGACGGCGTTTTGCTGCAGTTAAGTCAGGCTTTAGGCTCGGGCACATTGCAGGGTGACGAGTTCCGGTCTGTAATGGAAAGATTGCCAGCCGTAGGCCAAGCGTTAGCTGACAGTCTTGGCGTTTCAGTCGGCGAGTTGAAAAAGATGGGTGCTGATGGAAAGCTTACAACTGATGTTGTCTTGAATGCTTTAGACCAATTAAAAGACAAGGAGCCGCCGCCGCCGGATGCATATAAAAAATTCACTGCAGCAGTTGAAAATTTAAGCATTGCGTTCGGTGAGCAGCTTTTGCCTGCCTTCACTCCTTTAGTTGAATTGGCTACAAGGGCTTTAAGTATCTTTGGCCAGCTCCCTGGTCCTGTGCAAACTGTTGTTGTCGCTATTGCTGGCATTGCAGGCGCAGCGGTAATTATTGCACCCCTGGCAACTGCCTTGGCCGGATTGGGCCCAATAATTACGGCGTTGGTCGGGGTAATTGGCCCTGCCATCACAGGTATTGTTGCTCTGTTGACTGGCCCCGTAGGTATCGCCATTGCTATCGGCGCAGTCCTTGCGGCTATCTATGTGTTCAGGGATGAGATCGGAGAATTTTTCGTAACGTTAGGTGAAGCGTTCGCTATTTTCGGTGAAACTCTCTATGACATTTTTGTTCAACCATTTATCGATGCGTTTCAAGCTGTTATTAGTTTTGTTGCTGATTCTTGGGTTGGCGAGTTGATTGGAAAGATCGGCGGTGTCCTTACATGGTTTAAAGAAACATTTACAAGTATCACGGATTTGATTTTGTTTCCGTTCAGGCTGGCGAACAAAATGTTCATGGATGCGTTTGTCGATCCAGTCGTCGATATGATTACCGGTGCTAGGGATGATCTAGGAAGTGCTTGGACAAAATTAGGAGAATTGCTCCTGGCTCCATTTGATGCCGCATTGGTTTTTGTGAATGACAAGTTTGTTGACCCGATCAAAAAAACAATCTCTGCATTAGCTTCAGGATTGTCTGAGGTTTGGAAAAAATTAAAAGATACATTTATTGGCCCATTTAAAGCAACTATTGATTTCCTGAGAGAAGGCTGGGCGACACTTCAAGAGGTTGTCAGCGCACCATTTATCGCGGCTGCAGAGATCATCAGAGAGGTGCTGAACAATGTCATCAGCGGAGTCGAAAACACAATTAACGGCGCAATCTCTGCAATCAATCGACTGATCGCTGGAGCCAACAGAATCAGCGGCGTTGTTGGTATTCCAGCAATTCAGCAAATCAGCGCCGTTGAGCTGCCACGGTTTGCAAATGGTGGCTTAGTTACTGGTCCGACGATGGCGATCGTTGGCGAGGGGGGCCAGCCGGAATACATCATTCCGCAGAGCAAAGCTGATGGTTTTGCACAGAATTGGATGGCCGGAATCCGTGGTCCTGCTGCTATCCCACGTTTTGCTGATGGTGGCATGGTTGTCCCCGCAAATGCAAATGTCAGCATTCAGACCGGTCCAGTTACGCAGATGAATGGCACCAACTATGTCACTACGCAAGAAATGAGCGCAGCGGTACAGGCTGGCGTCAAACAAACGCTTGACCTTATCCGCAGAGACGGCAACACTAGGGCGAGTCTTGGGTTTGCATGATGGCCAACTACGACATCATGTGTTTTTTGGAGTATTACTCGGACCGAACGAACATTGTTGATGGGAGCGGCAACCGAGTGCCGACGCGGCAGTGGCAAAACTTCTTCCCGACACCGCAAACACTGAGCATTGACTCGGCGGCCACTGGATCCTATGGCTACTTGCCATTTGAGATTGATGGATTTGGATCGACAGAAGCTAAGCAGATCAATGATCTGATGGTGAACGTTGCGGCATCTGCTGATGTTATGGACGTAAGCGAAGAAGCTATTGGCTCTGAGAATTATGTGATCGCAAGTCTTTACTTACAGACTGCAGGCTTCGACTCTTTCAATGCTGGCAGTGCTCAACTAATCGCAAGGTATGGAGGCAGCATTGAAAGCGTCTCGGCTAATGACACAGCTGTCGACTGGACGATAAATCCAGCGATCAGTAAGATTGACGCACAGGTGCCTAGCAAAAAGATTTCTTCAGGCATGGTTCAATCTCCTTTCCTATCTGGCTATGCATGAAACCGAACGCTACGTCGCAGAGTGCTCGATTGAATGTGACGATGGATGTTGTGTTGACAACGTAAAGGTTTACAAAAGCGCTAATGGTTGCAAGTACATCGACCCTGATGGGAACCAGCGGTGCATGGCGAAAATTTTAAAGGCAAAAATTTTCGTTCTTGCTCAGGAGTTCACTCCTGATTTTTTTGATAACTGCCCTACCTGAACGCAATGATCGGCTATCCCTATTTCTTTTTCCCCCGCTGGGGTGGCAGGCAACCGAAGGGTGAGGTCGGATCTCGGCAGACGAATAAAGACAGCAGCCCTAACAGCAGCAAAAAACCATCCCCTGAAGTCAACAGGCCGCAAACCAAAGCAACTGGTGGTGACACCTTGCCGTTGGTTTTTGCCAAGAAGTCGTCAACTTGCGGCACTGGTGGAACTTGGGTCCAGCCACAGATCATCAAAAAAAGTGTTTGGAAAGGAAAGACTAAATACTTGACGGCAATTTCTCAAGGCAACCTGGCCGCGACGCCAACAGTCGCATCAATTTATTACAGAGGAGGTTCACTTTCGGGCAGCAGGTCAACCCCTAGCGTCACAAAATTCTTTAAGAGCAACGCGGATCTAACAACAAATAAACTTGATTGTCCTATCACTGGCGAAGATTACTCTTGTCGTTTTGACCTAAAAACGATCGTTCTTGAGATCGCCGCTGGCGGATCAAGAGGATTTAAATCTTTCAGCATCCCTATTGGATATTATTATCAAGCAGTGATTTCAACTCACGGCTCAGGAGATACAACAAACACGGCGCTTGAAATGCCAGGGACTGGTCTGCAGGTTATCGACCAAGACAGTGGAGATGACATCACAGACGATTGGTGGGATGCAAGGCCAGCGGAACCAGAAACTACGACGTTCACCCGAAATGTTTCCGCTGCCGGATCTGCAACACCTTGTTCGCCAGTTGGATTCGTTTCAGACCCATTTCCCACTGATCTCTACGGCCCCTGGAATGGCTACAGTGATGTGACTGGATACACCGGAAACAGAGTTTTTGTTTACAATCAAGTGACCGTCAATAATCAATACGACACAAGTGTCAGCGCAACCAATGGCACGCTTGATTATGTGAGGGCTGAATATAGGATCGCCGCAGTTGCAGATCCCAGCAGTCCACCAACAACGGACCCAATAACAAATCAACCGACAGACTACACAAGCTTTGCCGACACATCATTTGTCGAGATCGCTGGGGATCTAGAAGATTACGAATCCACGGTTTCGACAGAGATCAGGCCGAAAAACGAACAAATCACAATGTTTGTGGAGGAGGGAATCAGCGTCACAAAATGGAGCGAACCAAAAAGTGGCGGAGTTTACACAACTGGATCGTCAAACAAGTTTGTTGATCTTGTGCTGTTCTTTTTTGAACTACTTAAGCGTCAGGATCCAGCATCAACAACGACTCTCGGGCAGGCTGTAGAAGAAAGCAATCTTCAGTCTTTGGCAGCCTTCGAGGATAATTATAAGCTTTGGTTCAATGGCGTGATTGAGCAGCAGGTCAACGCGATTGACTATGCATCGACGGTTGCCGAGTTTTTCCTCATGAGCTTCGTCTCAAGGAATGGAGTCTATACTTTGCGGCCGCTATTGCCATTGAATGGAAGCAATCAAATCGATGTCACGACTCTGACCCCATCGGCAACCTTTACTGATGACGACATCTTGCCTGGCTCGTTTGCCAAGCAATTCATTGACAATAATGAACGACGCGACGTGAATGCAAGCATTGCATGGAATTACACAACTTGCGATGATATTGGATCAGAAAACTCTACGATTGTCCGATATTCCACGACAGCTATTGATGCGCCATTGATTCAGTTCGACATGACTGATTTTTGCACCCATATCGATCATGCGATCATCTATGGCAAATTCTTTTTAGCAAGACGCAAGCATTCGACACATCAAATTGCGTTTCAAGTCCCGATCCTGACGTCTGAGTTAATCCCCACGCAAATCATTAAGGTCGTTCGTCAGCGTGTCACCAGCAGAGGTGATAATCGCACTGAAACCGAGTGGTATCAGGTTACAGAGGTAAGGCACAGCACGGACGGCATCAGCACAATCCAGGCGGCACACTTCCCGGTGAACGCTAGCAGCATTGCAAAAATCAGCGATGATGTGGTTAATGGCAGTTTCACCGTGGCCTGATGGCTAACTTCCCATCCTTGGAACCGATGACGCGGGCTCTCGTATTGGGCGATTACCCGCAACAGATCTACAGAGGCGCAAGTGGTGGGGAGGTGCGATTCAAGCAGGGTAGCGATCGAGTCTCTCAGTCTCTAAGTCTTGGGTATGAATATCTGAGTGAATCGGAAGCGCAACAAATTCTTGATCATTACGAGACGCAGCAGGGCAGCTTGATTGCCTTTGATCTTCCAAGCATTATTTGGTCTGGCTATACAACGCCACCTGTAAGTTCGTCCGATTATCAATGGCGATACAGGTCTACCTTCCAAATCAGTAATGCTGGCCCGCTCAGCTACAACATCATGGTTGAGCTCGAAACAGTTCCGATCTAATCATGGCTTTTCCTAGTCTTGTTCCGTCAGTAAGAACGTTTACGCCTGGCGACATTCCGCAAACAAGCCAGGCGAGCATGACTGGCGTGCGCACTGGATTCAGACGGGGCAACCGGCGAACAGACCAAACGCTATCGCTGAGCTACACAAACCTGACAGAGACTCAGCTTAATCTGATCAAAGATCACTATATCGACAGGCAAGGTTCATTTGATATTTTCTTTTTGTCGTCATCAGTGTGGAGTGGCTACACAACACCACCGATCGCGCTGTTGAGCGATTATGCGTGGCGATATGCGGCCCCGCCAACGATTGCTGATGGTGTCGTTGGTCGTTGGGGTGTTGAGGTCCAGCTCGTCGCGTATGCCATCGATATTGGTGATCTGGTGTTTGATGCTGAAAGTGCTAGCGCAACTCCTGCTAGAACTTACACTTTGAACGCAGGGGGAGCATCAGCAACACCGGCTAGGGATTACATCATCAACCCAATCGCAGCATCATGAGCATTGAACTGACCGCGCTTCAACAGCAACGCCGCGACACTGCTGCGAATTGGACTGGAGCTAATCCGACCTTACTGACTGGTGAGCTGGGATATGAAACCGACACCGGCAAATTTAAGATTGGCGATGGCTCGACAGCATGGACGAGTCTGAGTTATTTGCCGATCCCTGACGTCAATGGTCTGATTCCTATTGATCAGTTATTGCTGCCTGCAGGGACAGCGGCCGCACCATCACTGACCTTCACAGGTGATGTGAACACCGGAGTCTATTCATTGGGGGCGGATCAATTTGGGATCGCAACTGCTGGCACTGCAGCGCTGACGATTGATTCATCGCAGCGTGTGGGGGTCGGCACTATAAGTCCTAATGCAAACGCAAAACTTGCGGTTTCAAACAACAATGCTGAAACTTTTGAATTTCAAGTCGGTGTTACCGCAGGGAAAAATACACTTCTATCCTTTAACAGATCTACCTCTACCTGGGTTGAACAAAACTACATAGGATCGGCACATACCTTTAATATCTCAGGAAGCAGTAGTGAAAAAATGCGCCTCGACGGCTCCGGACGCCTCCTAGTGGGGACGTCTAGTGCAATCAGTGGAAGTAGCACAAACGATAATCTTCAGTTAGTAAATAGTGCAGGCTCAATTCTTAGTATTGCTACAAGTGACACAACTATTAGTAATGGCACCCGAATTGGTGAAATTGAATTTTGGGGACAGCCTGGTTCGACGTGGGGTCATTTTGCCAGCATCACCGTAAAAGGAGATGCAACGGCTAATGCAAATGACAATCCAGGTCGCATTGAATTTTCTACCACTGCGGATGGTGCGTCATCACCAACCGAACGGATGAGAATTCTAAGCAACGGAATTATTCAGCATAACGTTTATGACCGCTGGCTGCGTTCTGACGGAACCACTAACTGTGGTTATATAGGACGCGCTGACCAAACAATTGCAGGTGGCGATACTGCAAACTTTGGCATCTCCACTGCTGGCGGCGATCTTCTGTTTGGTTCTGGTGGCACAACCGAGCGGATGCGTATCGACAGCTCGGGC
>JAPOKD010000171.1 GCA_029977825.1 Planctomycetota bacterium
ATTGAAGGAATCCAATGATCACGCCTTTCGACTCCGACGTTTGGCTCTCGTTCGGCCCGCAGGACTTGAAAAAGAAATTGAAGCATGGCAACTCATCGAGCCAGCCAAATCCAGTACGGAGGTTCTAAGCCCTGTCCAAATCGCTTCGTATGAAGCAAGCCTTGATGCCATGATCGGGGGTGATTGGAACAAAGCTTATGACCTGTTGCATGCTATCCCGGCGTGGGATCGACCGAAGGATGTCTTGCTTTCCATCATCTTGCGTAATAATCGTGTGCCACCGGATGACTGGGATGGTGTGATTAAAATGCCTAAACTTTGAGCAGACTCGTCCCATACATTATCAAGCAAGTTTCATGTCTCCTTCCTCCCAGTCGTACGAATTGACGCCACTGGTTTGGGTCGGGTTGGGCGCTGCTGGTCTTGTTCTGGCCTTGGGTATGCTGACAGACCGGACACCGATTGAAATGCTTGTTCCTCGCCTGGGGGAGAAGCAAATCATCATACGTTCTGAAAACCAGACTCACCAATTTCCATTGTTGGGAGCAGAAGTCCGTTTGCTGTCAGGCTGGTCGTACCTGGCTGTTCAGGAAGACCATTTGGCTGACCGTCCGGTATTTGTCCACGAGGCCTCCAGTTCCATCGTGCGTTTGCAAGCCGATGTGTTGGATTCATGGCCGCCCAAAGGGGTGACAGCCAAAACACAGGTCGGAAAACACCCGCTTGGTACACTTGAGTGGGTCCCCGTTGATCACCTTTGGATCGGAAGACTCCTGCTGGCGGAGCACGGTCTGACCATTGTTGCGATTCAGCATGATTCCAAGGCTGAAGTGAATCAGGTGATCAACGAATTTTGTGCTGGAATACGGGCATTTGGACTCTGAGCACTCAGAAATCCCTTCTTTTCTGCTGACGGTTGTATTCCGATTCAGACGCGAAAATACTGGTTAGAAGGCATCTGGCACGGGCTTTGGTGAGTTCGGATGCTGGCACAAGCGGTTCGGTTCGTCTCAACCGGTCCCGATACCCACTGAACTGAGGTGGCTCTGGACGTTAGACTTAGCTTAGGCTACCTAAACTGCCTGAATGTCAGGTTTTATGCACGCTCCTCCTTTTCGCGTTTTTAGCATGTCACGATTTGGATTTTTGATCGCGTTTGTTTGTCTGTTCCTGAGTACTCCCTTGGCTTGTTTCGGCCAATTCAGTCAGCAGGATCGGGATCGCCTGATCGGGGTGATTGAGTCGACGGAGGCCGCTTTTGACGCTGAAAAGCTTCCGGATGTTGATGCTGCCAAGGCTGACCTTGTTGGCAAGATTGCTGCTGTCGAGTCGTACTTTCAACGTGCAACAGATGCAGAGAATCGTCAGGCATGGCTTCAGTTTCTCGATCTGGAACCACTCAAAAAAGCTATCCAGTCATCTGATGCTGACGCGATTCTGCTGGCGGAAGCAAAGAAGATTCGTGATCGCCTGATCGGAATGACGCCTGGTTTGGAACTCAGTGCGATACGCAATCTGCGGGAATCAGCGTTGCATCTCTCTCAGGCGCTCAGTTTGAACAGCACGAACGGAAAGAGAGTCGTGGGCACCTTGACCGCGTTGAAAAAAATAATCAGCGAGTTGAAGGCAATTCCTACCACTGATCAATTTGCACAGATTGGTTTCTTTGTTGGAACAATTGATTCATCCGGGCAGGGTGAGGAATTGGTTCGTGCCTTTCGTGAGGTTTTTGGCAAACCGAACATCGCTGTTCTGGTTGGGACCCCGCTATTGCAAAAGGCTGTCGATCGTGAGTTGACACGCGAAGAGCCCGTACGTCAGACGATCCTTGGAACGCGTATTGTGGGAACGGCCACCATGACTGGCACTGTCAGTGCCAACTTGTTGCCCTCGGCCGATAGCGCGAAGATCGAGTTGGGATTCAAAGCAAAGTTCAACAGCAAGAACACGGGCTATAACGGTCCCGTGCGGTTGTTGACCACAGGTACCGGCGACATCGACTTGGCAAGAACGCTGACTGTAGATTCGTCTGGATTTCATTTGTCGGGCAACAAGACAGATGTTGAATTGAATACAACTATTGACGCCATTTGTCACAAAATGGAGCTTGTTCGCAAACTGGCTTGGAAAGCAGCCCGACGGCAAAAACCAAAAGCTGACTGCATTGCAACGCAGCGGCTCAAGCAGCAGGTTAGCCGGCAGTTTGAGGAAGAAGCAGGTAAGCTGAATCTTGATTCCCAGTTAGGATTTCTTGCTGACGGAGGAACAGCCTTTCAGCGGTTGGCCCTCACGACGCCGATCAACGAGTGGTCGTCCACTGAGCAGATGCTTGCGATTGACTCGCTATTTCGTGCAGACCATCAATTGGGGTCCGTGGATCCTCGACCTGCCGTCGATGAAACGTTTGATGTCGCCATTCAGATTCATGAATCCGCTGTTGAAAATGCCTGTGCCACGGTATTGGCGGGAAGGACTCTGAATGAGAAAAAGTTAGATGAGTTGCTGGGTAAAATTGGTCGGGGAGTCGATGGTGCCGCTGCCAAGGCGGAAGACGGTCAAGAAGGTGCGTCAGCCGATGATGAACCGTTCGAGATCGTGTTTTCCCAATTGCGCCCGATCGTGTTTGAGGCTCGAAATCAGCTTCTGCGTGTTGGCGTCCGTGGTCGACGCTTCACCAAAGGCAATCGAGTGTTGCAAAAAGCTCTGGAGGTCACCGCTGATTACAAGCCAACCAGGCTCGAGGACGGCACCGTTGTGCTCAAACGGGATGGAGAGGTGAAAGTCGATTTCGGAGGAAAGAAACTTTCTATCAGCGAAGCAGGGATGAAACCCGTCATTGAGAAATCGTTTGGCAAAGTATTTCCTGATGTTATCTTGCAGCAGGCGATCAAGGTCGCGGAAGACGCCAAGATGGAGTCTTTGCGCGGATTGGAACTTCGACCCCGACTGGTTCAAGCCGATGGTGGTTGGCTCACGATTGCCATTCGCTAGTGTGATTCTTGACGGGCACTGCTAATCATTGCTTGGACTCATCGGAATTTCCTCCTCTCCCTGTATCCCGAGGTGTTGTTGTGCAATTCCGGTACGTGATTGCTCTTTGTTCTTGCATGTTTTCGCTGTATGCGGCTGCTCTTGAGCCAGAAGTATTACGCGACGTGGAATACGCAACGGTGGATGGGCACAAGCTTTTGCTTGACTTGTACCTGCCGCCGGTGGAACAGGCCAATGACCAGATACAAATCAGGAGTGGACGTGCGATTCCCTGCGTTGTTTTTGTCCACGGCGGTGGCTGGAAAGGAGGAGACAAAAAGTCTGCCAAGCAGAACGCTGCATGGCTTGTCGACCATGGTTTTGCTGTTGTTAGCATCAACTATCGGTTGACGGATATTGCCCAATGGCCCGCTCAAATCAACGACTGTTATGAGGCAGTGCGTTGGGTCCGACGCAACTCACAAAAGTATGGAATTGATCCCGATCGGATTGGGGTTTTTGGTACGTCCGCTGGCGCTCATCTTGCAGCTTTGATGGGGACGCGTTCCTTTCCGGGTCATGAAAATGTTTCCAGTCGTGTGCATGCTGTTTGTGATTGGTTCGGTCCATCAGACTTGATGACCATGCCACCAAATAATATCGGAAATGGACGAACGGCCGAGGACGTTGCTCAATCAAATGGTGCAAAGTTGCTGGGCGCGACGGTGCGTGACGTCCCGCGTTTGGCGGCGGACGCGAGTGCGATTGACCATGTGAGTGGAGATGCTGCGGCCTTCTTGATCATGCACGGTGATCAGGACACGGGCGTCCCCGTGTCACAAAGCACGCTTTTGCACCAAAGACTGGTGGCGAGTGGAGCCTTCTCAGAACTGCATGTCGTAAAGGGTGGAAAGCACGGCGGGACATTGTTTCGTACAGATGATGTCAGGCAACGTGTGTGTGATTTCTTTCAACGAAATCTGATGAAGAACTGGAATCAGGGGACGGGGCCAAATGCCAGATTCCGCGTTTTGCAGGCGTCGGCTCCAAAACGTTGGAGTGTGGTCCGCGACGAACGCATCAAATGGAAAATTACGCTGCCAGGTACCGGGCAAAGTACGGTTGTCAGTTGGGGCGATCGGATCTTTTTCACGACGATGAAACCTGTCCAGCAGGATTCAGCCATTGGCTCTGATATCGAGGCATGGTGCTGTGATGCGAATACTGGCAAGACGTTATGGAAACGCAGTATTGCGGCAAAGCATCCGCTTCGGTTGTCTGGATGCTTTAGCGACAGCACGGCACCACCTCCCGTGACTGATGGACGATTTGTTTGCTTCTTCAATGCATCCGGAACAATCGCATGTTTTGATTTTGAGGGAGACTTGCAATGGAGCCGTGAGGTGATGGCTGTTGGACGTACTCAACCAACGCTTATTCGAGGGAATGTTGTTTTTATCAAGCAGAGCTACATGCCTGATGGCGGTGGAAAATTCACACACGAACATGGTGATGCGCCTCTGGAAAAATGGACGCAACTGCAAGCCATCGATCTGCATACGGGCGAAGACAGGTGGGCAACGACTTGTGGGGTCAACATGGGTTGTGTGCCGTTACTTGTCTCCAGAACTGATGGCCGTGAGGTGATGGTCGTCGGTCGTGGAGGTGGGCACTCACCCCCGGAAAAGCCGACGGGCATTTCAATGGTTGATGCGACTGATGGGAAGACGCTGTGGACACTGCCGTTGCCCAAGTTCATGAGCACGATGACCTACAATCTTGTGGGTGATGACATTCTTGTTTTTGATGCTGGTAATCATTTGTGGATTGATGCGTTTAGCGGAAAAGTCAAACGCCAAGCTTCCATCGTCAAGGATGTTTCCGTTCGACTGAGGGGAGACGAGGCTTGGAAGACTCAGGTAACCGACATCACGAATGTGAAGAAACCCAGGTCGATTATCCAGCAATCGAACGTACTTGCAGGTGCTTATCACTACTTTCGCAGTTATACAGAACCCTGGTTGGGGAGAGTCGATTCACGCACCGGGCGAGTTGAGTATTTGCAACTGCCTGTACAGATGCGGCCAGCGTCTGAACGACAGAAAGATGAGCTGTTGTGGGGGCCCAAGGATATGGATGCGAAAGTGTTGGATGCTTTGGTGAGGGCCAGGAAAAAGCCGGCAACACTTCCCATCACAAAGTGGGCGTTCAAAGAGAACGATATGAAAGATGCGAATGGAAACGTCGTGATGGGCGACCAAAGATCCATGGGGAATGGGTGGGGGCACCATGCTTCACAGTTGCCTACGGTAATCGGAGATTGTCTCTACGTACCAACCATGGCCGGTACGGTCTACGTGATTCAGTGGGACTGTGAAACGCTTGACGAAGATGCAATTGTTGCGATCAATGATCTTGGGCCGGTTGGCGAATCATGGAATCGAGCGAGTTTGAGTTTTGCGAATGATTCCCTGTTCGCGCATACGATTGATGGACTGATCTGTATCGGCGATTGATCGAATTACGATGCGACGCTTCGTCGTACGTTTTGTCTTTGTTGAGCCCGGAAGAAGTGTGCTGCCGCAATCTCACTCTAGAAACGGGTTTGATATTGCAAGTACAGAAACTGTCCATCGGCATCGCTGGGGATACCTGGGGTGAGTTCGTAGTACTTGCCGGGCTGAAAGATTGAGTAGCCCAGAAGAAGGTTGTTTCGTGGATTCACGGCGAAGTTGATCAATAAATCCAATTCCTGACCTAATTCACGGTCCGCTGCCGCATTGTTTGGGTTGAACGCCGTCATGTCGGCATTGTACGGCGTAGTTTTCTGATCCAGAAAGAAGTAGTGGTACCAGAGCGTCAGTTCAACTTTTGGACTGAGTATTGGTGTCGTGAACCTGAGACTTACATCATTGATGTTGCGGCGTCCAAACAGGTCCATGAAACCGAGATACCAATGTGATTGTGGAAACAGTGCATCGAATCCGCTGTCACCTCTCACGGCCGGGATCTCGTTATCTCCGGAAGCCCAGTCGTACCACAGCCACAATCGTGAATTCCCTTGCTTGTTGGGGTGCAAGTGGTGTAAACGCTGTCCCATGCCGGCTGTAATGAATCCTGCGTTGTGATGTCCATAGCCCGGACTATTGTTGCCAAACTGGTATGCACCTTCAAATGCAAACAATTTACCCGCGTCGGTTTCTCCTTTGAGACGCGTGCCAACAGTTTGGTAATCGTATTGTTCCCGCCGGTTATTGAGTCCCAGGTAGTAGGCGTCAATTTTCAAGTTGTCAGTGGGACGCTGTGCGGCGTAGATTCCGTAGAAGGTAACCTTCTGGTCGGTTTGGTTGCTGTTTTGTCCGGAATGCAGTTCACCAACGGGATGTAGGAAAAAAGCATCCGTTTTCCATTGGTGTCCTTCGTGGATGATTTTGAATCCGTCAAACGTCCGGCGATCATTCACCCAATCCAATGGCGATACCAGTCTTTGGGATCCGTAGCACTGTTCCTGACGACCAACACGAACGCTTAATGTTTCGGTGAGTTGGGTGTCAAAGAAGCCGTTTTGTAAACGGTCGATCGAAGGACCCCCGGGATTGGTCGGCAGGATTTCTGCAGTCGAACCACCGTGCAGGTATTCACCGTACAAACGGAACCAGTCATTGACGCGGTAGTCTGCAAAAAGTCGTACTCGAGTCAGCCAATAATCATCACTGTCCCCAGTTAAACCACTTCCAGCGATATTCGAGTCATCCTGAAATCGGATACGGGCTTCACCGCCAAGGCTCACGCGTTGTCGTGATATTCGTTTCAGGCAGTCACCGGGATAACGTGCACCGCGATAGCAGGGGTCATTCAGATATTGAAAGTCATTCTCGAAAAATAGGCAGCGGTATGCTGAACGCATCGCCGAATCTGCGTGACGTATCTGAAGACAGTCACAGGCATTGTTGCATTGACAGGCAGGTCTCAGGCTGGGCGGCACTTCGATGATTGATGGCGGTTTCGAAGTAACCGATTCTGGTTCGGCAAGTCTGGTTGCGATCCGTTCTACAGGTGCGTAGTAGGGGATGGCGAGGTCGGATGGCGATGATTCTGTATCGCTGTCGGGATCGAAGGTGATATCCTCGATCACTACCGGTTCGATGGCATGAGCGATCCTGGAATCCAAGCGAATCAGGGTCACCATCAGCGTGATCCCCATCGCGATGCTCAGAGCGTGTGGCCAAAGCCGACTTCGCATGGCACTGGATTCCTTTCAGCCATTACGAGGCTACCAGACATAACAGTGGCAGCATGAGTGCGGAATGAGATCGAGTGGTAGCAGGCAAGCAGGTTCCGGCAGGAAAATCAGTTTTTCCAAAGCCAGATTTTCTGCATGGCTCGCATTCATCCCTCAGCGGTACGAGGCATCCTCGCCATCGTTCCATTAGTGATCATCGGGCAAGAATGAGAAACGTCATCATGGCAAGTTCAGGGTTTCGCCTTCAGGTAGCAGTAGGGTCCATGAGAAAAGGACTGAACCACCAAATCGTCACGATGCCACCGACCGGAATCGGTCATGCGGGAAGTGCGGTTTGGTAAGGTTTTCCCATGCCGGAAGTCAAAGCGGTGTCGGCTGTGGGCCAAATGATCTCATGGTGTGTATCTCTGAATCGCTTGTTTGTGTTGTTAAATGGTGGTTTTTGTCGGGCGGGTAGGTCGTGTTTGATGATCCTGCCTGCGACCGCTGACGTACCAATTTCCATCGATAAAAAACCGGAGTTTTCGTTTCTGTGCTTTCGTCACGCCGATCCGGACGGTCTGGCACAATCGAGTTGCCGTTTGCCCACTCTGGAAAATACCTACACTGGGGGAATGAAAAAGATCCGAGAGGTTAAGCGATCGATCGACATCCAGTGCTTGGCACAGCATCGCTGGTCCCCGCGTCAGGCGGTTCAGTTGGTCTGTGCCACGCCGACGCTGCATTGCGGACAGACCCCATAGGGGTTCGATAGCACGGATCAGCACAGCGCTGCCGACCCCAGGTGCCTGTGTGACAGCATTCAAGCAATACTTTGCATGGATTGGATAGACGTACAATGTTCCTGGCGGGCCGAACATCGCAGCATTGCTGGCAGTCTTTCCCCGAGCACTATGACTTGCTGCGTCACCGTTCGCTAAATAGGCCTCAGTTTCAACTATCCTACCGCCAATCCATTTGTCCCGAGTTTTTCTGAGCAATGACATTCCTAATAGTTCTCGGGCCACTTGCACCGGATCTCGGTCGTAGAACGATTGTGGCAAGCGATCTTGGGAGGAGGGTATTTTCATGATGCAACGTCAAAGCCAAGTCGTGTCGGCGCGGTGGATTGTTCCCGTTACGAGTGAGCCCATTCAGGGTGGTTGGGTGGAAATTGCGGATGGTCAAGTGGTCGCGGTTGGATCGGGTACAGCACCTCGACCGGCGTTGGATATGGGCGATGTTGCAGTGCTGCCCGGTTTGGTGAATGCCCACACCCATCTTGAATTTTCTGATTGTTCAGACATGATCGGTTTCCCCGGTATTTCCTTGCCGGAGTGGATAGGCGAGGTAGTCAGTACACGTCAGGCCACTGATGAGAAAAGCCGTAGTGATGCAATTGAGCGTGGTCTTAGCGAGTGCGCTCGCACTGGCACCTGTCTGGTTGGTGAGATTACAACACCGCCTTGCAGTTATCCGTCTGAGACAAATGGGATGGATGTGATCTCCTTTGCCGAGGTTTTGGGATTGAGTTCCGAGCGTGGCAGGGAACGCCTTGAAGTTGCGAGGGCTCATGTGGAACTCAACGTAGGAAGTGGAGTGAGCCCGCATGCACCGTATTCTACATCGCGGGAAACTCTCGACACATGTCTTCAGTTGGCGAGAGCGACGCATTCGCCGATCGCCATGCATGTTGCCGAATCACACTATGAGCGAGAATTATTGCAAACTGGTACTGGGCCGTTTGCAGAAGCTCTCAAAGCGATGGGCGTTTGGAGGCATGACCTTTTTCCATGGCCAGCGAGTCCCTTTCTTTGGTTGATTGAGAAATTGGCAAGTGCTCCACGATCACTTCTTATCCACGCAAACGATCTGAATGAAACAGAAATCGCGAAGCTGGCAGAGCATTCCCAAATGACAGTTGTTTATTGTCCGAGGACCCATCATTTTTTCCAATACGAGCCCCATC
>JAPOKD010000459.1 GCA_029977825.1 Planctomycetota bacterium
ATCGGAATTCATGGTATCCTAGGGGACAGAAGCCCCGATGACCGAAATGAGTCGATCATCGGTCGCGATGGAAGCGAACAAGCAACCAAACTACCCCTCCACTAGAACCACCCGTCTGACATTAACACCGTCTGAAACGACTCCTCCATCTGTTTGACTTCATGACCAAATCCCGCCTTGCCACTGAATGTCGCTGTCTGCTGTACCTCTGTTTGGCAGTTGCATATTGCACGCCAGTTTTCCAGCATGCCACTGCTGCTGAGCAACGACCTTCGAGCGACCGCCCCAACATTCTCTGGATCACGAGTGAAGACAACGGTGTTTCCTGGGTTGGCTGTTATGGGGGAACAAACGCGAAAACACCTGCAATCGACCAATTGGCAAAAGAAGGTTTTCGCTATCTCCACTGCTTTGACAACGCGGCGGTATGCGCGCCCACGCGGTCTTGCTGGATCACGGGGATGTACGGCATTTCCAACGGTACACAGCCAATGCGAAGCAGAAACATGATTCCTCACGACAAGATCAGCTACTATCCTGACTTGTTGAAAAAGGCCGGCTACCACACCTCCAATCCTGGCAAGACCGACTACAACATCGGTGGTCGTGATGACAAAGAGTGTTGGGACTACAAGGGCGGGAAAAAGATGTCCCAATACGGATGGCGTTACCGCGAAAAGGGCCAGCCATTCTTCGCAGTGGTCAACATTGGGGACAGCCACGAGAGTCGCGCGCACGGTGCCGGGGGAACTTTGCGTAACGACCCCCAGAAAATGAAGCTGTTTTCGTATCACCCTGACTTGCCAGCCATTCGCCGGAACTACGCCAAGTATGCAGATGCCGTCGAGAATATGGACACAAAAGTTCAAGCCACGATCGATGCATTGAAAAAAGATGGACTCTATGACGACACCATCATTGTCTACAACTCGGACCATGGCGGTGTCATGGCGCGCAGCAAGCGTTTCCTGTATTCCAGCGGCGTCCACTGTCCCCTGATTGTCCGTATCCCCCAGAAATACAAGCACCTTTATCCGGCTGACAAACCTGGCGATACGGTTTCCCGAATTGTCAGCTTTATCGACATGCCAAAAACCTGGCTAAGTCTTGCCGGCGCCAATATCCCAGACACCTACCAAGGAACGATCTTTCTTGGACCAGGCACTGAGACCGCCCCACGCTACCATCTGGGATTCCGGGAACGTGCTGATGAGCGTCTCGATCACGTCCGCCTAATGCGGGACGCGAGGTTCGCGTACCACAAAAACTACATGCCATACGCCCCCGCAGGCCAGCACCTCGCCTATCTGTGGAAAGCCCCTCTCACCCCTGCCTGGGAGAAACACCACCGAGACGGAAAAACGACTGCGATTACAGGCCGCTTCTTTGAACCGCGGGTTTCGGAAGAATTTTACGATAACGCCACAGACTTCGATAACGTCAACAATCTCATCAATGATCCCACCCATCAAGACAAGATTGCCGAGCTAAAAGCCGCGCTGCGAAAGCAACAACTTCAACTACGTGATTCCGGTCTGCTTCCAGAGAAGATGCGAGAACGCCGAGCCGCATCCAATGGCATCACCATCTACGAGATGGTGCGGAATGACAACCTGTACCCACTCGAGAAATATCTCGACGCTGCTGACCTCGCTCTCGCCCGCGATCCAAAAAACCTCGAGGTGTTGACGGCGTGGATGAGTCACGACGACGAAGGGATGCGTTGGTGGGGCGTCGTTGGTCTGCACCTGTTAGCCGACCAAGGGAAAAAAGCACAGCCAACTCTCCGAGCCGCGCTCAACGATGACACGGATGAAGTCAAAATCATGGCGGCCTGGACGTTGGTGAACCTTGGTGATGCGAAACCTGCACTAGCCGCACTCGATTCAATGCTGTTTCGCGAACAGACTCCAGATACCAATACCACCATGCTTCACAACGTTCTTGACTGGATGGGTGAGCCGGCCTTACCACTTGTAAAGAAGTACATTGACCGCGGTGGGAACCGACAAGGCAAATACGGTATAGGGATCCTCGGCCGTATCGCGCAACTCAATGGCTGGTAGACCTGGATCAGATGCCGCAATGCCTTCGTGGTGAGTCGCCGACCTCTGCTTGTACGCAACATCCATGCAACTGGCCTACCACAGCTACGCCCAGTTTCTAATGGCAAAACCACATCGATCGACGCGGCAAAGCAACCCGTTACGACGGCCTTTCGCCGGCTCCTCCTTAGCCCAACTGACAACGGCCCATTTTGTAACTTTGCGTGGAATGCGGATAGCCGCCCGAAACACAAGAATTCGTGACCGCTCACGGAACACGAGCAGGTTACCCGCAGCACTGCGTAACGTATTTATTTGTCTGAGTCAGACAAAAGAGCTGTAACGTATTCGCTGACCGCCTGTGGGTTTTCAACAAAACTCCGGTGCGGTATTCGAGTAATATTCCAACCAGCACGTGACAACCTTAACTGTTGTTCAAGTTGTAGCCACGGCTCTGCTGAGGTTGTATTGTGTGCGTCGCACATCACTGCGATTCGTGATTCATCGGCACCTGCAACCAACGGAACCCGCGTTCCCGTCGCATCAAAATCAAGCCAAACCTCTATTCCATCTTTCTTCAGCTGCGCACTGAGCCTCCGTTCAAACGCACTACGTTGTCGATCACCCTCATGGAAATTCTGGCCTGGATTGTTTGCGTAGACGAGAAAGTCTTTCAACAAACCTTTCGGCAAATCCGCAGGCTCAACAGAGGTCACGATCACCAAGCGTTCCCGCGCGCGGGTGACAGCGACATTAAACAGATTCGGAGACTCTAAGAACTGTAACGATCCACGGTGTGCATCCTTGTCGATGGATGTCGTCATGATTACCACATCCTTTTCATCGCCCTGCAGGGCGTGGGCGGTCCCCACCGTCATTTCATGACGTAAAATCACATCAGAAGAGAACGTTTCCATCACGCGCCGCTGGATCTCGTCAGCGTGGTCACGGAAAGGGCTAACCACACCGATGGACAACGGGCGACCTTGATTCTGCAATTCGACAAACCGCACCATCTGTTGGATGGTGTCTTCCACTTCGGCGAGATTGACGCTGCTGTCGGATTCCCGACCGCCACCAACCTGCCGCAGTTCAAGCGCCGACTGAACGTTGCCAGGCCTCCCCGTCATGATTTTCAGGTCGCCATCGTAAAACCTGGCGTTTGAAAAATTAATGATGTGCGGATGTGAACGAAAATGTTCATCTAACAGATAAAAGTGCTGCTGCTGGACGACATCAGCAGCAACATCAAACAGGCTGCGTCTGAAGTGAAATCTTCGTTGTTCAGCATCGTCCAGATTGTTTTTTACACAGTATGCCTGTTCGCGCGTGCGACTCAGGAAGCAGACATGACGCAACTGGTTCGGGTCGCCAACGACGACAGCGCGTTTGCCACGCATCAACGCTACGCCAGCGAGGGCAAGATCACATTGTGATGCCTCATCAATTACAACCACATCAAACAGGCCCGGACTTGCCGGCAACACCTCACACAACGCTCGATTGGTCGACGCCCAACCCGGGAATGCATCGGTAAGCAATCGCTGATCAATCTCACGCTTCAGGTCGGACTTCAACTTTCGATCGCGCCGGCGCAGCAACTTGCTCAAATTCCGCAGTGATGTTCTATTCTGCTGGTTGTCAATCAGTCTCTTCAGTCGTTGTTCGCGCATCAAACGCAAGAGGTCCAACGCGCACTGATGCCGCCGCTGCTTAAGCTCAAGCATCTGTCCCCAGACCAGATCCACTACAAAGGGATGCTTCAAGCTTCGCTCAATGCCCCGCAACTCGTGCCGCAACGCATAAAACTCGAGCATCAATTCTATGTCACGGTCTTCGGCTCCTTCTGCCATGGTCTGCAGTTGCAGAATCTTCACCACACGCCGCCGATCCCAGCGCCCCCACCATTTTTTCAACAGGCTGTTATTAACAGCGTTATTTCGCTGACACCTTTCGAAGATCCGGGTCGCTTTGTGAAGTTGCTTCGGTGTTATCTCCTGAGTCTCAAACGGCAACAATGGCTCACTACGCTCACAATCGTCATGCAGTCTGCTCCAACGTTCTTCGGCACGAATGGACTTCGCAAACCCGTCCTCAAGTTCCTGCCCTTGCCTGGTCAGCTCAAAATGTGACGCCGCATACTCCTCAACCGTGCCGTGTCCTGCATATCCAAGATTGTTCTTGGGCCCCGTAAGTTTTGTTATTTTTGCGGCAAGCTCTCTTTGAATCCTGCGGCCTCCCGAACGTGCAACTGACAGCGGCCCAGCCTGCTGCTCCACATGTTTTGCAACCACTTCCACCGCTTTGTCCATCTGAGACGCTAACAATACCGTCTGTCCATTCAGCATTGCGTCAAGCATGATTGCTGCGATCGTGTAGGATTTTCCGGTGCCGGGAGGCCCGGTCACAACTGTTAACGGAGCGGACCGGGCACTTTCCACGATGGCGGCTTGGGCAGGTGTCAGCGGCAAAGGGCTGACTTCATCGGGGTAGGTGCGCTCATGGGACTCAATATCCCATTGGGTAGCAGTGTCGGGATCAAACACACAGCCAAAAGCTGTCTGACTCAAATCCATTTCCTGCATCATCCTCAACTCATTCAACGCCGACATTGAATGACCTGTCTTGTTTCCTAAAACGATAGCTGTTGCAGGAAGGATCCGAAAAAACTCATCTTTTGCGGCCTGAGGTAAATAGAAGTCAACCAGATCCGTTTCGCAGTGACGCTCTGAGTCCGACTGACGCGCTTCACGCCGACTTTTTACAATCCGCTCAGATTGGTTCCGTCGCGCGGTGGGCAATTCATGCTTGAGCGGCAGTTCGGGTGCAATCATTTGAAATCGCTCCCAAAAAGTCTCGATTTCGCGATCATCAATCGGAAAATCAGGAACGCGTTCAGAAAGATCGGCTAAACGATCCTGCAGGTCATCGTCATCGCCCTGAAAAATCTCCGCCAGCAGACTGTGGTTCACTGTGAACTCTACCTCACTGACCTGAACCTCAATCCCTCCACTCGCAGCTTCACGTATCTCCACCGGGACTTCCAAGATTGGTGCGCAAAGCTGCTTGAACTTTCCCGTCTCCTGAGCTGGCAAACGGCCCACCAAAAACAACGCACCTAGAGTCAAAGAGAAATCATTGCTCATCAAGGCTG
>JAPOKD010000686.1 GCA_029977825.1 Planctomycetota bacterium
CGAAACCCCTGGACCATACAGGCATCTGGGAACTTTACATCCCTGAGGCCAAGGTAGGCGACAAGTACAAATATCGCATTCTGAATCTGAATGATGAGTGGGTAGATAAAAGCGACCCGCTCGGATTTGCGGCAGAACTACCACCGCTGACAGCCTCAATTGTGTCGGACCTGCAAGCTTATCAATGGGACGACAGCGACTGGATGTCTGAACGACGCCACTACGATCCGCGTCGGTCTCCCATGAACATTTATGAAGTTCACCTCGGCAGTTGGCAGAAAGGTCCGGGGCGTACTCATGGCTGGCTGGACTATCGGGATCTAGCCAAAAGACTGGTTGACTACTGCCATCGCATGCACTTCACGCATGTGGAATTGATGCCGATTACCGAGCACCCATTCACCGGCTCATGGGGTTATCAGACCGTAGGTTACTTTGCCCCAACATCGCGTCACGGAAGTCCGGAAGACTTCATGTTCTTTGTTGACTACATGCACCAGCATGGCCTTGGGGTGATCGTCGATTGGGTGCCAGCGCACTTTCCCAAAGATACCCATGGCCTTGCCAAATTTGATGGTTCTGCCCTGTACGAACACGCCGATGTACGCCAGGGCGAACATCCTGACTGGGGCACGCTGATCTTCAATTACGGTCGCAACGAAGTCCGCAATTTCCTGATCGCGAATGCCCTGTTCTGGCTCGACAAATATCACGTTGATGGCCTACGTGTTGATGCCGTCGCGTCCATGCTGTATCTCGACTACAGCCGCGAGCATGATCAATGGATCCCAAACCTGAATGGCGGGAGAGAAAATCTCGAAGCGATCGAGTTTCTGCGTGAATTCAACGAAGCAGTCCACGAAAAATATCCGGGTGTAGTAACAGCTGCCGAGGAGTCAACGGCATGGCCTGGCGTATCCCGCCCCACCGAAGATGGCGGATTGGGATTCACGTGCAAATGGAACATGGGCTGGATGAACGATACGCTAGACTATTTTCACAAGGAGCCTGTCCACCGCAGTCATCATCAGAACGACCTGACATTTAGTTTGATTTATGCATTCACAGAGAACTTCATGCTGCCACTCTCGCACGATGAAGTTGTGCACGGCAAAGGCGCAATGCTAAGTCAGATGCCCGGCGACCTGTGGCAGAAATTTGCCAACCTGCGTTTACTGTACTCTTACATGTGGACGCACCCTGGCAAAAAACTCCTGTTCATGGGAGGCGAATTTGGACAGTGGAACGAGTGGAACCACGATGACGGTCCGCAATGGGAACTTCTTGACTTTGAAAATCACCGCGGAGTCCAGCAAATGGTCTCAGACCTCAACCGGCTCGTGGTTGAAAATCCTGCACTCCACCAACTCGATTTTTCGGACGAGGGCTTTGAATGGATCGATTGTCTGAATGCCCGTGACAGTGTCCTTGTCTACCTGAGAAAAGGTGTGAACGGTACGCCACCACTGCTCGTCTGTGCAAACATGACGCCCGTCGTGCGGTACGACTATGAAGTGGGGGTACCTTGCAGCGGCTACTGGAAAGAGATTTTCAATAGCGACAGCACGACTTATGGCGGAACCAATATCGGAAATTTCCCCGGCAGAGAAACGAGAGGACGAGGGCACCACGACCGACCAGATAGTATTCTCGTGAATCTGCCACCACTCGCGACCACCATTTTCCGGCTTGAGCGGTAATCAGAACCTGAATTCGTAAAATCATCCCACAAGTCATTTTGGCTTGCCGCTACCGGTTGTGCTCAGTCACACGAACACCATGGCCCTGACCGCTGGACAACCAGGGAACGCTGGACAACCAACGGCAGCTGCGTCACCTGAGACCCTGCTTCTCATGTACGGTGGGCTGTTGGCGGAAAAAAGAGTCCGCTTGCGGCAAAAGAACAGCAGGCCGGCCCACGATTCAATGCATATTTTCAAGGTGTCTGTGTACGCGGCCTCCCAGGATCTCCTACGCTGTTCCGCTAAGCTGATCCCCTAGGCCCTGCACGCCACTATCACCAAATCTGAAAACGGTATACTGGCATCGCCGTTCGGGTCAAAATGCTCAAGGCAAACCTAATCCAAATCTAATCACAATCAAACGATAAACGATCTCATGCCCGTAAAGATGCAATTAGCCCGGATCATCATTTCCGAGCTGACGGAGAATCAAGTCATCTACCTTCAAGAGGTTGACGGCGATCGGGAATTTCCAATTCTGATTGGTATTTTCGAAGCAACAAATATCGACCGACGAGTAAAAGACGGGTACGTTCCCCCGCGACCGCTGACTCACGATCTGGTTGTCAGCGTGGCAAGTGCGTTGGGGGCAAAAGTTGAAAGTGTTGTGATCAACGAACTTGACCAAAGCACGTACTTTGCTCAACTGCGTCTCGTGAATGAGGATGGTGAAGTCATTGAAATCGACTCGCGTCCCAGCGACGCGATTGCGGTTGCTGTTACCTTCTCACCACCGCTTCCCATTTATGTCAGCGAGCATGTGCTCGAAGAAGCAACTTCGGCCACTTAATCGCAACAAAAAAGCCATGGACGTCTTTCACACACCTGAAGCAGCGAGAAATTTTGTCAGTGCGCTGCGTTCTCAAGGCCGCACCGTTGGCTTTGTACCCACCATGGGTGCACTTCACGACGGGCATCTATCACTTGTAGATGCTGCCATGAACTGCGATGCCGCAGTAGCCAGCATTTTTGTGAACCCCACACAATTTGGCCCAGATGAGGATCTGGACAAATACCCGCGAACGCTCACTTCCGATCTGGAAAAACTGAAGACTGCTGGTGTTTCTGCTGTGTTCGTCCCCACAAAAGAACAGATGTACCCGGACGGCTTCAGTACCAGTGTGAACCCGCCCCTCGTCAGTGAAAGTCTTGAAGGCACCTGTCGACCAGGTCATTTCCGCGGAGTAGTCACTGTAGTTCTAAAGCTTCTCAATGCGGTTCCCGCGTCACACGCGTACTTTGGAAAAAAAGATTACCAACAATGGCGTGTCATCGAAGCCATGGTCCGTGATCTTGATTTGGGAACACGGATCATCGGATGCGAAACGGTGCGGGAAGACGACGGTCTGGCCATGAGCAGTCGCAATCGCTATCTGACGGATGAGGAACGCGTCCGTGCGCTGTTGCTGTCCTCAGCATTGCAAGCTGTGGAAGATGCCTACCAGGCAGGCGAAACCCGAACCTCCATCTTGCAAGCCAGCATGCGGCATACCTTGCTCGGAGAAAACGACAGTGGACGCGTTGCATCTGATGCGGGTCTGCAATCCCGTCCATGCCTGGACACACTGCAGTACGCAACTGTTGTCTCAGCACATGACCTCACCCCACTGTCATCCATTGATCGCCCTGCTGTCGCACTGATCGCGGGAATGATTGGCTCGACTCGACTGATCGACAACCGGGAGCTTGGGCCCACCTAGCAATACCCAATGTCCTTGCCGCAACTCGTTCTTGCCGCAACACCTCCTTACCGCAATAGCCACCTTTTCCCGTCCCATCCAGGAAGACACTCCGATGATTCAACGCATTCTTATCACAGGTGGTGCAGGTTTTCTCGGTTCGCACCTCTGCGAACGGCTGGTAGCTGAGGGTCACGACGTTATCTGTCTTGACAACTTTTTCACCAGTCAAAAGACAAATGTACAACACCTGCTCGGCAAGCCGAACTTTGAGCTTCTGCGGCACGACATTACCCTGCCAATCTTTCTCGAGGTGGATCAGATCTACAACATGGCGTGCCCGGCAGCC
>JAPOKD010000905.1 GCA_029977825.1 Planctomycetota bacterium
CCCGCAGGAAGTGGAAAGACCACAACGATGTACGCACTTCTGCGAGAAATCGCTTCAAGGCGACCTCAGCGGAGTGTAATGACAATTGAAGATCCCGTCGAAACCGTTGTTGAATCCATCAGTCAAAGTGAATTGGATCCCGTTAGCGGATTGACTCTCGCCAGCGCGTTAAAGAGTGCGGTTCGGCAGGATAGTGAAGTCCTGCTGGTGAGTGAAATCCGCGATCCAGAAACTGCAGAAGCCGCTGTTCAGGCGTCGCTGACTGGCCATCTGATTTTTTCTTCCTTACATAGTACTGACGTGGCGTCTGCTTTGAGAAGACTAACGCAATTAGGCGTACCGCATCACCTGGTCAGAAGTGGGGTGCGGGCAGTGATTAACCAAAGACTGTTACGAAAAATTTGCGAATCCTGTTGGGCGGGGAGTGGAGGTGGAGTAACGACGGGTGCAAATCAGTTCAGGGATTCGGAAGCTGGAACGTCAGCTCAGAAAGAGCCGTGTCCCGTTTGTGTTGGGACGGGATATCAAGGCAGATTTGCCATCGCGCAGATCGTTCGGTTTGACACGAACGATGCCGTGGGAGAAGCATTGGCAGACACGCTGCAAGCAGGTGACTCAATCCAAAAAATGCGTGAAGTGGCCCGAGCACGAGGCGCTGTTGATCTGCATGATATCGCAGACTCGTATGTCGAGACTGGAGTCACGGATGCCCAGGAAGTTTATCGTGTTCTGGGAAGGCGTGAAGCTGCGTCAGTAAGCGGCTAGCAGCGAAATGGCAAGCTTTCCGGTAATGGTGAACAGGGTCGTTTAAAAGCGGACACTTTACGATACCGGATGCGAGCTTGAGTCATGTGCTCCACCGTTGACGTCGTTTTCCGGCGCAAATTGAGCACACGGATACATGCTGGAATGATGCTCTTTGGCCAATTTCGGGTGCGACTCACTACTGGTGTCGTGAAACGTCAGGCTGGTTTTGCGTAACGTTGCAGAAAAGCTGCAGTGGTATCAGCCACAAACTGCAGGTCGGCTGGGTTTTTTACGAGTAAATGGTCCGCGTTTTGCAGTGCGATCAGGCTGGGAACGTTGGGTGTTCCGGGGGCGTTTTGCATGAGCCCCATGATTCTCAATGCGTGATCGAAATTGACAGTTTCATCATTGGGTGAATGGAACAGAAGGGTAGCGGCTTTGATGGCCGGAATCATGGCGGGCAAGTCGTGAGTGCGGAAGTCCGCCAGCATCTGTTGTTCTATCTCCCAATTGATGCCGCCAATGGTCACACTGCCCCTGCCAAGCTTCTCGATGTCAGGGTCGCGACGGGCTAAAAGGTCTGCAAGATGCCTGGTGTCGCTGGGCGCAGCGAGGGTGACGACAGCCTTTAGTTCGGTGGCAGGACTGTCCGCAGGGTTTCCGGCATGGGCGAGTGAAACGGCACCGCCAAAGCTGTGACCCATGAGCGCGGTCACCGAACCCAGTTCCTTTTCCGCAAAGCGTATCGCGGCCGCAAGATCTGCTTGATTGGTAGTGAAATTGGTTTTTGCGAAGTCTCCGCTGCTGCCTCCAAGTCCCGTCATGTCATAACGCAGTACCGTGATGCCTTGCTCAGACAACGCACGTGAGATCCGCACGATGGCTTTCAAGTCTTTGTTGCATGTGAAGCAATGACTGAATACCACGATCAATGTGTCCTGCGGACTACTGTCACTTGGCGGTGCAGGACGATCAACGATTCCTGCGAGTTGATACCCGTTCCCACCCGGAAAGTTTACGCGATAAGATTTTCGTGCCACGTTATGGAGTTCTGTGTTGGAATGAGCGGTGAAGAGATGCGAAAATCATTTTCAGCTCAGGATTCTAATGTAAGCTTCAGCACTAGATCCACAGACATTATTTTATCGGTCAGGCGTTTTTGGCTGATGCCTTGGTGTTACGGCTGCACTTGCTCACGCCGATGATTCGCCTGTGCAATTCCGGTTTACCGTCATGTGGCGATGTCGAGCTATTTGACGTGACTACCGGTAATTGTCGGTAGTATAGCCTCCAGCCACTGGGCAGCAGGTTCAAGTTTCCAGACGTGAGTTGGGTTGCTTGCGAGACCCAAGCAGTGCGTGGCTGTCAACACGGTCATCAATCAGAGTTCGAACTCTGAAAATCGTCTGCTTTTGACTTTACCCAACGCATCGTGAGACGCTATCCCAAAACATGGGTCTGGCGACCTGTCATGCCGCTGACCATGTGCCCGACGTCAATAACCTGGCCTTGCGACTGTTCAATGAGGTGGGGTTGGTTGGCTTGGCAAACGCGGAATTCAAATTGGAAAGCCGGGATGATCAGCTCAAACTGATCGAATGCAACGCACGGTTTACCGCCGCAAAAGGGCTCGTGGCGCGTGCAGGAATTGATCTGACCATGTGAGTTCCGATCCTTGATTTTCGAGCTTATCGTGAATTGAGGCAGGCTGATGAAATCAGTTTCCACGCGTGGATGAAGAGCGTTTGTAAACGCCACACTTGCCCATGCTTTGCGTGGAATGATCCTATTCCTGCAGTTGTCCCCCTGTTTCAGAGAGTTGGCAAGCTGAGAAAAAAGCCTGGGATAGTTTTCCCATTCAGCTCTCCGGCTTCTTGTCACCCGGCAGCAACCCACGATTACCGCCGTGCATTGGTCACCGGGGGGCGACCGGGACCCCAGATTGCTGACCGGCAGAATCGTTATGCGAGACGGGGACGTATCCGCAAAATTCCGAAAAAA
>JAPOKD010000829.1 GCA_029977825.1 Planctomycetota bacterium
AGCGGCGTTCGTGATCGAGTACTGCACTGCGCCGAGGGGACTCTCGAACTCGTGCAATGTCTGAAATTCCCCATCCACAAATCCTTTGATCGCAACCGCTCTCCCCGGGGCTTTGATCGTCAAATCGACACTCGCGTTGGACAATACACATGGCATGACCGACTGGGGGACAGTGCATCGCACCCCCACATCACCAGGTTTGACCAGATCATCAAGCCATTTTCCTGTTGTGGGATTGTAAAACTTCGAACCAAACGTCCCCAACAACGCACCTTGTTGAACAAAGGTAGAAGGAACTTTGAATGATGTACCCGCAACGGTTTTTTCGAACCGCAACGGTAGCGACACAAGAGACCAGCCAACCTGTTCGTACCCCTGTCCAAATTCAAGCCCGATGTCCAGTGGCTTCGTCCACGTCACGACCGTTGGCTCCCGACTGAAAAACTCTACCTGCGGGGCAGACAACTCGCGAAGCAAAGCCTGACGCTTTTGCTGCCTTTCCGACAAAACGCTACTACCGATGAACCGTCCGGACGGCAGAACGCCATTTCCTCGGTAGCCCTGTTCTGGCTCATCACCAGCGATGAGCGCCAGATCAGGCGTTCCAACCGTAGCCACAAAACTGTCCTCGCACATGCTTGGATCCAGTCCGACGATCTTCACATGAAGCCCCTCCGGCGTGAATCTGCCAATCGCATTCCAAGGCTGATCGATCTCAACCACCGCGTCAGCCTCAACGTGCTGAACTACCCCGGGTGGCTGGTTTACGAAATACCACGTGGCACCGCCAGCATCGTTCCAGACAATCCTCTTCGGTGAACCCGTATCCTGACCGACCAAGTGAGTCGTGGTATCTCCACCATTGGAAATTGGCAATGCCCGCTCTTCCTGGCTGTAGATGGCTGCTACCGAACTGACTCCAGCAGTTGCACTATCTGGTGTTGTTCGGACAATCTGGCCGGTAGCAATGGTCGATGGGACCTTGGAAGTATTCAGGTTCCCCATTACCACCAGAACCCCCATCGCGGTCAGTGCAGAAACAGGCACTAAGACCGCCAAGCCCTGCAATCGTTTCCGGTACATCAACGAAATCCCGCCTACTACAACCACCAGCATCTGCAGCGACAGAACCCAAGCCACGCTGCTGCGGCTTGGAATTCTGTAACCAATTTCGCCATCAAGGACTTTTGAAACTTCAGCGACATACTGTGGCGGCTCAAGCTTTGTAACAAAGAAACGGCCGGCAAGTGATTTCAGTGGCGGTGAAATTTTGGCTTCCAACAACCAACCTCGGGCACCCAGTGTGGTGAACAAGACCTCACCGTGACCGACCTGTTTCCAAAATGCTGCTGGCCATCCATCGATGTCGCAGACGATATCCTCCGTGTCTACGATGACTCTCGACATCCGAATCGGGTTATCAAAGCTCATGTCCGTGAACTCATCCTGAGCCGAAGAGTGCTGAGCACGAACCCGTATTTGAAAATCGTTCAGCTCGACTTCATCGACGACACTGTAACACATTGCGTCGCCAATCAATTTCTGAACAGCCTCTGGACTGATCCGGTCAGCCATAATCCACAGCCGTCCGCCATTGTTCAACCAGGACCTAATCCGCCGAACCCCCACCGTGTCAGCAAGCACCGCATCATCCGCGATGATCAGTTGATCAATAGGATCGAGTGGCCTGGGCGTTGGCGGTATAAACCCACGAGTCAGGTCGACCATCCCAAGATCCTGAGCGCCACTTCGTTGACTGTCCGAAATCGCGTACAGCGTTTTACTGATAACCCCGGCCTGATAGTCGGCATCGAGCGAGTTGATGCGAGGTGCCAGCATCGTCCCCGTCCGATAGGCCTCGCTCGACAACAGCAGCCGCCTTTTTCCTTTGGGCATACCGACCGCATTTGCCTTGAACTCTTCACCCCGCTCGGTCTCCTTGAGCTGCATGGTCGTCAGCTCCGTATAAATTTCGGGACTCGACTCGGGCGACGCCCCCTGCGAGGAAGCATCCTCAGGTATCTGCACCGCCAACCACGACTGACGTTTCGAACCTGCCGGGATCCACAACCGGCGTCCATATTGCAGACCTGACTCGTCGCCAACGGTCACGACGCTCATTTCCTCCGCATCTTCGCCGGTCTTATTCAGTCCATTGACGCTCAAGGTAGACCAACGTCCGGCTACATGACGCGATGCTCCAGCGTTTGCCACCGTGACCGTAGGAGCTGGCTGATCCAACGCCGCGAGCTCCTGTTCAGTACTGGACTCATCCTGGCCTGTATTCCCAGAGTCCTGTGCAGTCGCTGGAGTTAAAAGCCCATCAGCACAATGGAGCACAACCAGCAGCAACAAACACATGAGCGACGAATACACTGAATTGTTTAATGCTGCTTTCAAGATCGTATCTGTTTGTTTGGCAGAATTTGGAATACGTAGTTAATGAGCAGACCGCCCCGAACAACTGCGGCATTCTAGAGCAGAGGCGATAGGCAGGCAATCAGTCACGGGCCTGCCGCCACTATCTCGCCCGAACGCTAAAAGCACCGCGAGCCACGCATTCACCTGTGACCTGCCATCAGTACGCGGGATCAGTAAAGGAGCCGAAAAGATGGTCGATCTGCTTCCAAAACTGAAGCAGTCCCCACTTGTATCTGGCACTCGTCAACCTGACGGGGACGCCGTTGTTATGAGATGCGGTATTTCCCCGACCCACGTTAACCACGGAGCATCAGAAGAACACTCACAGCCCCCTAAAACTGAACACAGACCAGCCGCCCCCTGAGTTGCCGGTGGTCTCGCTGTTGTGCGTTCCCCCAATCTCCAAGCCCCACAACTTCCGAGCCGGCCCGGACCAGAGACGTCTGCCCAAACTTGAAAGACGCTGGGAGGCTAACAGACGCCACCGGCTTTCTATCCAAGAACAAGTGAGCTCACACTCGCTACGTTCAGCCACCCTGACATTGAATTTCCTGACTCGTTGGCTCCTCGGAATCCTCACCCAAACGTCGCAACCAAAGCCAGCAAAACACAGCCACTAACCCTTCGACCGCGGCGAACAGCAATCGCGCTGCAATGGCTGCGAGAATGGCATGAGTTGGGCCAAGAGACACGGCTAGTACAGTCGTAATCACCAACTC
>JAPOKD010000929.1 GCA_029977825.1 Planctomycetota bacterium
GGCTGGCGGGTGGTGGAACACGGGGCGGGCAAACGGTCGGACGTTCCGACCCGATTGGGTACACAGTGACCGAGCGACCGGTCATGCCGCTTGATTTCCACGCAACCGTCCTGCATGCGCTTGGCATCGATGCGAAACAATTGGTATTTGATCATCATGGCCTGCAAGAGAATCCACTCGGAGTCACTGGTGGTAGCGTTGTCGCTGAAGTATTCAAGTCAGCATGAGCAACTTCCACGCACAACACGCACTCCTCGCTCCGTCGAAACCCGTCAAGCATCGCTTTAAACCATCTTGGACGAGCAAGCTGATAACAGTAGTTCTGACAAGAAGTGGTCACAGACTTAAAAACACTGAGAAACACTAGATGAGTGACGTTCTTGCAGTTTTCCCTCGAAACGTGCTTCATCCACCAAGAGGTTAATTACTGCGGATTCGACCACTTGCACCACGGGGACTGTTGCGCAAAACCGCCTGAAGCAGTACAGTAAAGAGCGTCCCACGCCAGACAACCGTCCACATCACAATCACAGCGTGAACAAGAAAAATCAACAGCCTGTTGCCGCGCCCCACCCCTTAATTGAGGGCAGAGTGGATGCATTACTGGGTGGCGGCTTCTCGCTTGCCATATCCATTGCGGTGATCATCTGGGGAGCATTCAGTGAATCAAAAATGGATCTGGCTCTCGGTTTCGTTACCACCTATCTGTTCACGGATCTCTTGATCAACGGCCCCCACTTCATGGCGTCCTACCGCATTCTGTACTCCAAGCGTCAAAACTTTCGCAGACATCCATTTGTGACGCTGGTACTACCCGTTTTCGCGATCTCGCTACTGGGATACGTGGGCTATTGGGGGCTTATGAATACATCGAGCGACCCAGCCTCTGCGATGCCCGTTGCCAAGGCCCCCAACCTGATGCTTTTCTTGACTTATTTGGCACCGGTATTTCTCGGCTGGCATTATGTAGGGCAGGCATGGGGAACAACAGCATGCTTTGCATATCTTTCAGGCTTCCGCATGAATCCCACGCAGCGAAAACTGATTCGCTTTGGCTTTATCTCATTGTTTGCCTATCACGTGACATGGGCCTGTGCTTCGATGGAAATTCTGGAGCAATTGTTTCCGCTTCAACGGGCGGGCGAATTCATGATCAAGGCACTGATGTCACTGTGCCGCGTGCTGGTGTTGGCGTCATTCTTTGCCGGTCTCTGGGGTTTTGTACAAGTTTCGCAGGAATCCAAACGGCGAATTCCTGCAACCGTTTGGCTGCCATGGGTAGCCACCTACAGCTGGTACGTGATGGTGGATGTCTATCCCCAGTCTTTTTTCCTGCTGCAGATTTTTCATGCCCTACAGTACCTGATGTTCCCCGCGCGAGTAGAAATCAACGAGCACCGAACCTCGCACGTGCGTCAACACATGCTGTACTACTACTTAGCCCTCGTGCTGATTGGTTACGTCGCTTTTGAATGGACAACATTGCTCGCGAAAATTGATGCCGAAAGCCAGACCGGCACGATGATACTGCTGGGTACCGCGACCATGATGTGCATCAATCTCCATCATTACTTCATCGACGCGGTGATATGGAAAATCCGAGATCCAGAAGTGCGAGAATCCCTTTTTGGGCATCTCGAACCGAACTGATCCTCTGGGTTTTTAACTTGCACCCAACAGATCAATCATGTGATTCCCCATGACCAGCTTCGGCCAGGACGCGGTCAACGCTGTGTCGAAACCTGCTTCTGACCTTCAACGACGATGACTCTCTGGTCCGCCGCAACGCCAGCAAAGTCCTGCTTGCTGCCATCAGGCCAGAAAACCGTCAAACGCTCAATCACGCTATCAGCACCCAATCCAAAGTCGACAATTCGCTCGTTGCTACACAAATATCCATCACCGGCAACACGCCATGCATGCTGCGTCGCCTTGGCCCCGGTTAACACCACCTCTGCACCCACTGCATCACGATCGCTTGAAGTGCCGACGAGTTCAACTTGCAGCCAATGGTTGGTAACCACCGTCTGATTCAACAACAATGCTGACGGCTCTTCAACATTTGTCATCACAACATCCTTCATGCCATCACGGTTGAAATCCAGCATCGCCAAACTCCTTCCCACATGTGGCTGTTCCCAATACTCCGTAGGATCCGAGACTTCCAGCGACTGGAAACGTCGTCCTCGATTACACAGCAACTGCAATCGCTGTGCAAATTCACCACGAGTACTGAGAGCATTGTCGAGATGTCCGTTGGCAACAATCAGATCCAGATCGCGATCGTTGTCATAATCGAATGCCTGAGTGCCAAAACCAACCAGATCCCTTGAACTCACCCCCAACTGGAACTGTCG
The DNA here is from genome assembly GCA_029977825.1 of Planctomycetota bacterium. Taxonomy (GTDB): domain Bacteria; phylum Planctomycetota; class Planctomycetia; order Pirellulales; family Pirellulaceae; genus Rubripirellula. The sequence continues at coordinate 2,358 of JAPOKD010000929.1, forward strand.
GTTGCGGTCCTGAAATGCAGCGTCATGCTTCAGGTAGAGATTGGAATTTTCGTTCTCGTAATTTGTGACATGAAAATCCATCTGGGTGTTCTGATCAAAGTCCCCGACTGCGATACCCATCGCGCCGGTTGCCCCGCCGCTAAATCCATATGCACAACCGAGCACAGA